>CAYUYB010000070.1:0-10448 GCA_964449025.1 uncultured Desulfobacteraceae bacterium | reverse complement strand
ACAGGGAGGGGGTAGGCATCCCACGGCCGTAACCCCTAGAAATGACCAGCCCGGGCGAGTATGTCATATTTCCTCCCTCTCTTAGGGAAGGTGGGCAGGGGGACAGTGAAGATCAATAAGACCCCACCTTGATCATCCCCTAAAAGGGGAGGAGAGATAAGATAGGGTTCAAGGGAAAAGATCAAAAACAAAAAGACAACCCTTGACCCCTTGGACTTTCATTTATGTCTTCAAGCACTTATTAAACACATGAGACTTCTTTTCTCTTTCTTTAGCCCCATATGTATCTGTTGTCAGTATTTTATTTTGACATGAGGCAAAGGGTGTGCTAAGCGTGATCCCAAATTCGATCATACATAGCAGGAGGTGACGCATGTTCGAAATCCTAAAACGCCAGGAGATGGCAGGAGGCACCGTGGTACTAAATGAAATAAGCGCACCTCTTATAGCCAAGAAGGCCAAGCCCGGCCAGTTTGTTGTTTTAAAGGCCAACGAGACCGGCGAACGGATCCCCCTGACCATGGCGGACACGGACCCTAACAAGGGCACCATAACCTTAATATATCAGGTTGTGGGGAAAACCACCGCACTCTTCAAGACCCTCCGTGTGGGCGACCATTTCCAGGACATAATCGGGCCCCTGGGTAAGCCTACACACCTCGAGAAGGTTGGAACAGTGGTCTGTGTGGGCGGCGGCACGGGAATAGCTGTAATGCATCCCATTACCAGGGCGCTCAAAGAGATTGGCAATCACGTGATAGCTATTATCGGTGCCAGGACCAAAGACCTCCTTATCCTGGAGGATAAGATAAAGGCCGCTTCCCATGAACTGCGGGTATGTACCGATGACGGCTCATACGGCCACCACGGCTTCGTTACGGATCTTCTCAAGGATGTTATTGAAAAAGAAGATGTGAAACTGGTTGTAGGCATAGGGCCAGTGCCCATGATGAAATTCGTTTGCAAGATTACGCGCGAGTACAACATAAAGACAATAGTCAGTCTTAATGCCATTATGGTAGACGGCACAGGCATGTGCGGCTGCTGTCGGGTAACTGTAGGGGGTGAGACCCGCTTCGCCTGCGTGGACGGCCCCGAGTTCGATGGAAGCCTGGTAGATTTTGACGAGCTTGCCCAGCGTCTCCAGGCCTATACTGCTGAAGAGGCCGTATCCAATCAAAAGTTTTTACATGAGTGTCAGGCTGCCTCCTGAGGGGTTATGGACAAATTACCCGCCGCGCCCCTGTAGTAGCGATTTTAACGGTCAGGTTTATCTCTCGCCCATCAAAACAGATGCGGATACAATGTCTTACGGAGTATAAGCATGTCGGAGAATACGACAAAGAAAGAGAAGATCCCGCGGCAAGCCATGCCGGAGCAGAAGGCCGATGTCAGAAGAAGGAACTTTGATGAGGTCCCCTTGGGTTATTCCAAGGAAATGGCCGTTAAAGAGGCTCAAAGATGTCTGGACTGCAAAAATCCTACATGTGTGAAGGGGTGCCCTGTCTCCATCGATATCCCCGGTTTTATAAGACTCATCAAGGACCAAAAATTTACAAAATCCATACGTCATATCTGGGAAAAAAACGCCCTGCCAGCCATATGCGGGAGGGTGTGTCCGCAGGAGACCCAATGTGAAGGAGCATGTATCCTGGCTAAAAAGGGGGATCCCATTGCTATCGGTAACCTCGAACGGTTTGTGGCGGATCTTGAGCGTGAACACGGGCACGGTGATCTCCCCCCCAAGGCACCACCTACAGGCAAAAAGGTAGCGGTTGTCGGAAGCGGTCCTTCGGGCCTGACCGTGGCAGGTGATCTCATCCTTAAAGGACACGACGTGACGGTCTTCGAGGCCTTTCATAAGCCCGGGGGCGTCCTTGTCTACGGAATCCCCGAATTCAGGCTCCCCAAGGAGATTGTCTTCTCCGAGGTCAATTTTCTCGAAAGGCTGGGAGTCAAGCTGGTGTGCAACACGGTGGTTGGAAGGACGGTGGAAATAGACGAACTTTTTCAACAGGGGTTTGATGCTGTGTATCTGGGTGTCGGGGCGGGTCTTCCCAAATTCCTGAATATCCCGGGAGAAAACCTTATCGGCATATACTCGGCAAATGAATATCTGACCAGGTCCAACCTGATGAAGGCCTATCTGTTTCCTGAATACGACACACCAATTGCCAAGGGCGAGAATGTCGCGGTATTCGGAGCAGGGAATGTCGCTATGGACTCCGCTCGAACAGCCATGCGTCTGGGTGCGGACAGGGTTCGTGTTGTTTACCGCCGGTCCAGGGACGAGATGCCGGCAAGGGCGGCGGAAATCCATCATGCGGAAGAGGAAGGCATCGAATTCCTCCTGCTTACGAACCCCACCCGTTTTCTGGGTGACAAAAAGGGCCGGGTTACCGGCATGGAGTGCATCAAGATGGAACTCGGCGACCCGGATGAGTCCGGGAGGCGACGTCCGGTCCCTGTTGAAGGCTCCAAATTCACGCTGGAATGCGATCTCGCAGTGATCGCCGTGGGCTCAGGCGCGAATCCACTCTTGACCCAATCCACGGAAGGTCTAAAACTGAACAAATGGGGCTATATTATCGCTGATCCCGAGACTGGGAAGACCACCAAGAAAGGGGTATGGGCAGGTGGAGACATTGTCACAGGCTCGGCTACCGTTATATTGGCTATGGGGGCAGGCAGGACAGCCTCTGATTCGATTCACAAATATCTTACCCTCGGATGGTAACTGTGCGGAGATATTTAAAATCCCTGCAATTATAAAAATATTGATAATCTTCGGTCTTGTCCTGACCCTTAACCGGCTCAGGATGCATCTGTCCCTTGCCCTTTTGACCGGCTCCCTTCTCCTCGGCCTGTGGATGGATATGGGGCTCTCCAGCCTGATCACAAGTTCCATAAAAAGTATTACCAGCCTGCAAACCATAAGCCTTCTACTGATAGTAGCCCTGATAATGGCCATGAGCAGAATAATGGAGAAAAGCGGGCACATGAACCGGCTGGTTAAAAGCTTTACCTCTATTTCCAAGGATATACGCACAGTAGGACCGGTTATGTCTGCCCTCATCGGGTTGCTGCCTATGCCTGGCGGGGCCCTTTTCTCTGCCCCCATGGTCGAGACGGCACTATCTGAGGTCCCGGCTACAGCTGAGCAGAAGACAGCTGTAAATTACTGGTTCCGGCATATATGGGAATACTGGTGGCCCCTTTATCCCGGGGTAATAATGGCGGTAGCCCTGCTGGAAGTGGAAACATGGAGCTATATAGTTATAATGGCGCCCATGACCCTGGTATCCGTCCTGGCAGGTACCCTCTTTATCCTCAAACCTATCAAGAAGACCAGACAGGATCATCAAGGCGATGTCTCTTGGTCAGGCATAAAGGCCTTCGCCTGGGAAATGATCCCCATTCTCATAGTCATTCTTTTTATAATAGCCCTCACAGCCATGACAGGCATCCTCGGCCTTTTGGGTGTCAGCATTAAGATCCCTTCTCTACTGTCAATCCCGCCCGGACTTATGATCTCCATAATCTGGGTATCCTACGTCAATCACACCCCTCTTACTGAAGTCGGATCCGCTATCTTGAGCAGAGATAATCTGATCATGCTCTTTTTGACCATCGCTATTATGGTATTTAAAGGGGTCCTGGAGGACAGCAACGCGGTTCTTTTTATCCGCGATGAACTCATCGCCTACAAGATACCCCCAGTATCTCTCATCCTTATAATGCCCTTTCTCTCCGGCCTCGTGCTGGGCATCGCCATCGGTTTCGTAGGGGCATCCTTTCCCTTGATAATTCCTCTTTTCCAGACCACGGAGCTCCTGGACTATCTCTCATACGCCCTGATAGCCTATACGTTCGGCTACATGGGAATGATGCTTTCGCCGGTACATCTGTGTCTTCTGGTAACCAAGGACTATTTTAAGGCAAGTTTCATGGGCACCTACAGACATCTTCTCAGGCCGGCCCTTGCGGTAATGGCCGTGTCTGGCATCATTTTTGCCGTCACCCGTATACTTTACTTTGGCAACCATTAGTGCTACATTGTAGATAATTACACAGTCGGTTAGGCTGACTAATCTACACAGCTAGCAGCCTTAACAACCCAACTGGATTAAGCCTATTTTCAAGATCATATTGAGGTAGAAGACATGACAAAGAAAGCGGAATTGATTATTGACGGAAAGTCCTACAACTTGGCCTTGATTACGGGAACGGAAGGTGAAACCGCGATTGACATAACCCGATTACGACAGAATACAGGTCTTATTACATACGATCCGGGTTATGCCAATACCGGGACCTGTAAAAGTTCCATAACCTTCATGGATGGCGAAAAGGGTGAACTGAGATACAGGGGAATACCAATAGACCAACTGGCTGACCATTCCTCCTTTGTGGAAACCGCTTTTCTTTTAATTAACGGAAACCTCCCCACCAGGGAAGAATTAACCCAGTTTTCTGTATTGTTAAACGACCACTCCCTTGTACACGAGGACATGAGACATTTCTTCGCCAATTACCCTAGGGGGTCACATCCCATGGGGATACTTTCCTCCATGGTTAACGCCCTTAGGGCCTTTTATCCGGAGATCCCTGAACGGTCAGAGGAGGAGGAAATAAACATGACCGTCACCCGGCTCCTTTCCAAGGTAAGAACCCTGGCTGCCATGTCATACAAGATCTCCAGGGGTCATAAGGTGGTATATCCAAGGCCTGAACTCACCTACGCTGCCAATTTCCTTAACATGATGTTCGATAGCCCTGTACGGCCCTACCAGCTTGACCCTGATTTCGTGCGTGCGCTTAACGTTTTCTGGATTCTACACGCAGACCATGAACAGAATTGTTCCACAGCCGCCGTCCGTCTGGTAGGGAGCGCGAGGGTTAATCTCTATGCGGCCATTTCAGCGGGCATCTGTGCCCTCTGGGGCCCGTTGCATGGAGGAGCCAATCAGGCCGTTATTGAGATGCTCACCGAGATAAATGAAAATGGTGGAGATATCAAACCTTACATGGAAAAGGCAAAGGATAAGAATGATCCCTTCAGGCTTATGGGCTTCGGCCACAGGGTCTATAAGACATCTGATCCACGTGCCATTATCATGAAAAAATGGTGTAACACTATACTGGAAAAGCTGGACACCCACGACCCACTTCTGGATATTGCCATGGCCCTGGAGGAAGCAGCCAAAAAAGACTCTTATTTCATTGATCATCACCTGTATCCCAATGTGGATTTCTATTCTGGAATCGTACTGAAGGCCCTGGGAATCCCGCTCAATATGTTCACGGTAATGTTCGCCATCGGGCGTCTGCCCGGCTGGATAAGCCAGTGGAAAGAGAGCATGGAAGACCCCGGTTGGAGACTCCATCGGCCGAGACAGATTTACACCGGTCTTAAAAAATGGGACTATATCCCGATTGAGAAAAGATGATTTCCTGAGCATTCTCTGGCATGCTAAGGCACCCCTTGTTACGGAATCTCAATCCTAAAAAATTCTTTAAAAGGAAAGTACATGGCCAAAAATAACGTGATTTTTCTGGAGGTGATAGAGTGGTTTGATGAAACAGGGAAGGAACTGGTGCACAGGATCCCGGAAAAAGGCTCGGGCGAGATAAAACTAGGGGCCCAGCTTATTGTCAGGGAGAGCCAAGCGGCTGTACTGTTTTATAAAGGCAAGGCGGGAGACGCCTTTCCCGCTGGCCGCCACACCCTGAAAACCGGCAATATACCAATACTTACCAAGCTTCTGGCCATGCCCTGGGCCATGAACAGTCCCCTCCGAGCCGAAATTTACATAGCTAACATGAAGGTCTTCCCCAATCTTAAGTGGGGTACCCAAGACCCGGTAGCCTTCAAGGACTCGGAACTTGGACTTATCCGTCTGAGGGCCTACGGCGTTTTCAACATACAGGTCGTACAGCCTGTACTCTTTATAAACAGCCTCGTTGGTACAATGGGTATGTTCACCACCGGGGAGATCGAGGACTATCTGAAGCGAGTTATTGTCTCCCGCTTCAATGACCATCTTGGTGAACATCTCGACAGCATTTTGAATCTCCCCGGGCAGTACGATGTTCTTTCCGAGGGCCTAGAAAGACGCTTGCAGGATGACTTCAGACGCTTCGGCCTGGCCCTGAATCATCTTTATATCTCGTCTATTACTCCCCCCGCAGAGGTCCAAAAGGCGATTGATGACCAGAGCCGCTTGAGCATTATCAAGGATCTGGACAAACTGATAAAGATGAAGGCGGCCATGGCCATGGAAAAGGCCTCCGAGTCAACTGGAGAGGCCGGTGCCGGCCTGGGAATGGGCATGGGCTTCATGATGCCTGCCATGTTCGCAGACACATTCAAGCCTGGGACTGGAACCAGTACTCCTCCGCTCCAGGATCTCAAATGCCCTGAGTGCGGGATGCCGATCCCGAGGGAAGCAAGGTTCTGTCCCCATTGCGGCCATCAACAACTTGTCTTCCGCCAATGCGTCAACTGTGGAAAAAACCTGCCACCCAATGCCAAATTCTGTCCCAGGTGCGGTCATCCCGCGGACGAAAAGCCTGCCCCGGTATTCTGTCCCAAATGTAAGGCCGAGAACCTTCCCGGAGCACGCTTCTGCAACCAGTGCGGGGAGAAGTTAGTCTAGAATGGGATTTACGGTCGAGCAGGAATGTCCCCAGTGTGGAGCCCCCCTTGATATTGATGAAACAGATCATCTGATTCACTGTCCCTATTGCGACGTCAACAGCTTTCTTTTCACCCCGGACTATTTCCGTTATGTGTTGCCCCAAAAGGCTCACGGCAAGGAGATTATCTACGCGCCCTATCTCCGTTTCAAGGGCCCTGTCTATTATAGCAAGGGATCCACCACCGGTTACCGTATTGTCGATATCACCCATACAGGCCTGAAGCTCCATAACATCCCGCTTTCTCTCGGACTCAGGCCCCAGGCCATGAAAATGAGGTTCGTAACCCCTCAGACAAAAGGTACCTTTTTGAGGTTTTCTCTCAAGGCATCCGATATCCTGGCCAAGGCAACCAAGTTGTCCACAGGAACAGACACTGAACATATACTGCACACGGCATTCATAGGAGAGACAATGAGTTTAATATATCTCCCCCTGTATATGGAAGGGGACAGACTCTTTGACGGCGTGCTGAACAGGCCGGTCGCTGACCTTACCCTGGAAGAGCGGCTAGGCATTGAATCCGCTAAAGTAAAAAATCCAAGGTGGCGGATCAGGTTTATCCCCACCCTGTGCCCCCGTTGCGGATGGACCCTTAAAGGTGAATTTGACAGCGTTGTCCTCACATGCGATAACTGCCAGAGTTTATGGGAAGCCCGGGAAGGCAGGTTCGTACAGGTAAGTCATTCCCTTGCACGGGGTAAGGATCCAAACAGCTTTTATCTGCCTTTTTGGAAGATACGCGCCGACGTGAAAGGGTTAAAGATAAATACCTTTTTGGATTTTATAAGACTCACCAATCAGCCACGCCTAGTAAATAACGAGATAGGAAAGGAGGACATGTATTATTGGTGTCCCGCCTTCAAAATCAGGCCGAAACTTTTCTTAAACCTTTCAAGACAATTCACAATATCCCAACCCGGATTCCTGGAAGAGGAGGAACTGCCGGATAAAAACATCCATCCGATCACACTCCCGCTTACAGAGGCTGTCCAGGCGCTGAAGATCATACTTGCGAGCTCCGCGCTATATAAAAAGGACATATTCCCTAATCTCCCTCGCATCAGCTTTGCAATGAAGGCTGCAACCCTTGTTTATCTTCCTTTTAGGGAAACCGGTCACGATATGATTCAGCAGGACACGGGGATCAGTCTTAGCAAACAGGGGCTTGGCTTCGGAAGGAAATTGTGAAAGATAAAAGAAAGGGGTCAAGGATTCAAGAATCCCTCGACGTTGGCATTCGACAGGCTCATGGTCCAGAGCAACGTCGAGGGACTTAGGGCCGTGATCTTCTCGAACGGTCCGAGGAGGTAAAGTTTGTCTTTTCAACATGTTTAACCGCTTAAAATATGACTAGATAGGGCAAAAAAGACAAGAAAGGATGGATATCAATAAATAGCATGCTCGTTAGCTCGATGATCCATAGATGTTCATAACTAAAAAGAAACTAGACAGACTATATGATTTTTACAACCACAGGGAATTCGTGCATCCTGATCCGCTGGAATTTCTGTATGCTTATCCGGATCCACTCCAAACGGAACTGGTTGGACTTATCGCATCATCCCTGGCATACGGTAGAGTATCACAGATATTAAAAAGCGTATCATTTATCCTTGGGAAGATGAATCCTTCACCTCGCTCCTTTCTCCTGAATTCCTCCCTGAAAGACCTGTTGGACTGTTTCTCCGGTTTCAGACACCGATTCACCACCGGAGAGGAAATGGCTCATATGCTTCTGGCCGCGAAACATGTAATTGAACAACACGGCTCTCTATACGCCTGTTTCATGGCAGGTTATAACAATGATGAAACCCTGCTTCCCGCCCTTTCAGCCTTTGTCAACGAACTCAAAAATGCCGCTGCGATAACTAAAAACAGCCTCTTGCCTTCCCCCGATACGGGGAGTGCCTGCAAAAGGCTCAATCTATTTCTGCGCTGGATGGTTCGCAAGGACAGGGTTGATCCAGGCGCATGGAGAGGAATCCCGCGATCCGGTCTTATAATACCCCTTGACGTCCATATGCATAAAGTGGGTGTTGAGCTGGGTATGACCTGCCGAAAAAATGCGGATATTCTTACCGCGATTGAAATAACAAGGGCCTTCAGGAAGATTGCCCCTGAAGACCCTGTTCGATATGACTTCGCCCTTACCCGCCTGGGTATAAGAAAGGATGCGGACCTGAAGTCCTTTTTCCGTCCATCCGCCGGGTCTCAAATCTTTTAAGGCAGTGTGGTTTCTAAGGATTGCAGGATCTCATCACAGAGGGATCCCGCAGGCCGTCCTTCCTTCCCTACTATTATCTTTACATCAGGCCCCGGAGGGGCCCATCGCTCCGGGGAGCTCTTCTTGAAAAGGGCAATGACAGGTGTTCCCATCATGGCTGCCAGGTGGGTGATTCCGCTGTCATGGCCTACGTAAACTCCCGCCTCCCTAAGGAGGGTGACAAGCGCATCCTTTTCAGGGCAATATACCAACTCCACAAACTTTTCATCGGTTTGTTCTTTGAAAGACATATGAAGATCCCTTTCCGCAGGGCCCAGGACTACTACGATCTTCTTGTCCTGTTTATACCTCCTGCTCAACCGGCCTATCAATTCAAGCCATAAAGCAGGGGGGTAATTCTTGTCCACAGACCCTGAACCGGGGTGAAGCACAATCCAATCCTCCCTTTTGTGCAAAGCCCGTACAGACATGACAGGGCCTTTGAAAGAATCTTCAAAGGCCCCGCGGGCATCCAGGGGTAGCCCCGCAGCCTCAAGGCACTCACCCATGTATAAGGCCATATGGACATCCTTGCTATCAGGAGGGAACACCGGGAACACATTGACAGAGGCCTCCGGGAACCAGGCCTTAAGATTTTCCATGATTATCCCTTCAGGATCCTTGAGAAAGGCCACCGCGTTGTCCGGTTCGGGAAAAAGCAGACCTTTACCCTTCTCTGCCCCCTTAATAAACAGTCCGTGCCATCCTGAGCCTTCAATATCCATACAATGATCAACATAAGGCCTCAGGTAATCAATACCGGGAGACCTGCCGGCGAGTGCTATCTCGGCGTTTTTACTCAGATGGGCAATGGCCGGCATCAACATCAATGTGTCACCCAGCGCGCCTGCCCTTATGATAAGAACTCTCAATTCCGGAAACCTTTTTATGCTTTTAGCATCCCTGCTGTCCCCGCCGACCCAGAATGGGTGTCAAATCCACCACCTGCTTCTCTATTAGAAATCAAGCAAAAGCGGCTTCCCCTCACCCATGGAGGGATACATAATCCCTTGATGCGAGATCAGGGTCCAATATACATTTCGACTCAGGGGTTATTTTATGCTAAAATTAGTTATTTAAAAAGTTGGTTCTTTTCAAGCCGACAGACGCAACCCCCCCGCCTTCGCAGTGCTTCCGCGAGCCAGCCGGCGCACCGTATAAATCTAATTTCTCTCCCCTTTTAGGGGAAGGTTGGGAGAAAGGATCAACACAAAATAGCTGAAAGCTAATCGCTAATGGGGGTACTGGCGCTGCAAACCCTTGAAAATCAGCCCACTGCATACCCTGGCTGGGATTCTTTTGGAGATGTCGTCCTGAAAAGAAGACCCGCGACCTCGCAAACCCTAAAGATATGTCACCGGAGCGAAGGCATGTCCCTTTTATGAGTGACTATCGGGAGGGCGCTGTTATTTTATATTCCTAGAAATCACCAGCCCGGGAGATCCGGAACGAAGAAAAGGGACATGTCTTCGCTCAGAGCCAT
>CAYUYB010000069.1:0-10482 GCA_964449025.1 uncultured Desulfobacteraceae bacterium | reverse complement strand
GGATTGAGGATATATTGGGGCAGGACCATCTCCTCGGTCCTAAATCCGTTTTAAGGAGGGCCATGCAGTCCGGTCGTATCTTTTCGGTTATCTTTTGGGGCCCGCCCGGTTCCGGCAAGACTACCCTGGCCAGACTGATAGCGCAATATGCGAAAAGGCCTTTTCAGACCTTTTCAGCGGTTACCTCCGGTTTAAAGGAATTAAGAAAGGTTATAACAGAGGCCGAAGATATCCGTCGAGAATCCGGCAAGGCGACAGTCCTCTTTGTGGACGAGATCCACAGGTTTAACAAGGCCCAGCAAGACGCCTTTCTGCCCCATGTCGAAAGCGGTCTCATAATACTCATGGGAGCCACCACCCAGAACCCTTCGTTTGAGGTCATACCTCCCTTGCTGTCGAGGGCCCGGGTAATGGTTTTGAAGTCGCTAGCGCATGAAGATATCAGGACTATAGTATTAAGGGCTTTGGAAGACAAGGAGCATGGATTGGGGGAGCTGGGGATAAAGATATCGGATAAGGCCCTTGGGCATATCGCAGACCTGTCTTCAGGTGACGCTAGGGTGGCCTTGAATAACCTGGAGGCAGCGGTCTATTACGCCCTTGAGGGAAAATCAGTTTCCCGTCCCCTTGATCTGAAAGACATCGAGGAGGCCCTCGAAAGGAAGGCCTTACCCTATGATAAAGATGGTGAAGAGCATTATAACCTCATATCCGCCTTTCATAAGAGTTTGAGGGGTAGTGACGTGAACGCGTCCATATACTGGCTTTACCGGATGTTGATGGCGGGTGAAGATCCTTTGTTTATCGCGCGGAGGATGATTCGATTTTCGTCGGAAGATATAGGGCTCGCGGATCCGAATGCCCTTCAGGTGGCCCTGGCTGCCTTTGAGGCATGGCAGAAGGTGGGTCCCCCGGAGGCCGAGCTGGCCCTGGTTGAGGCTGCCGTGTATCTGTCGTCGGCCCCTAAGAGCAATGCCCTTTATCTCGCGGAAAAGGCTGTGAAGGAGGAGATAGATGCCTCCGGACCTCTGGCTGTGCCCCTGCATATAAGAAACGCGCCCACAGGACTTATGAAAAGGTTGGGTTACAGCCGCGGTTATCTTTATCCCCATAACTACCCGGGCGCGTGGGTGGAACAGGAATATCTGCCTGAAAAGATCAGGAACCGCGTCTTTTACAGACCTACTGATCGGGGCTGGGAAAAAGGGATAAGAGAAAGGATGAGGAAGAAGAAAGACACGAAGACCTGAAAAGAGCCCTAGCCGAGCGCTTTTATCTCTCTTACCCTGGTTATTATCTGCGCGGCGGCTGTCTCGATCTGATGTATGTCATTGCCCCTCCCCAGACTCAGCCTCAGGGCGCCCATGCCTATTTCCGGAGTTACCTTCATGGCCGACAGCACGTGGGATAGGCTGGTCGACCTGTCATGACACGCTGCGCCTGTTGAGGCTGCCAGGCCGGATAGCCCTTCAAGTATCTTTGAGCCTTCTACATCTGGGACTGATATATTAAGGGTATTGGGGAGTCTCTCCTCCAGGTGGCCGTTCAGGACAAGGCCTTCAATATTTTCAAAGAGTAGCTCCTGGAGCCTGTCCCGCAGGGCCTTGATCCTGTGAATATCGTCTTTAAGCCTTTCTTGGGCAACCCCGCATGCCGTGCCCAGACCTGACGCTAAAGCGACGTTCTCGGTGCCGGCCCTTTTCCCGGTCTCCTGACCCGCGCCATGGATCAGGGGAGTGACGTTTAGCCCTTCCCTGATAAATAAAGCCCCCACGCCTTTTGGACCGTAAAATTTGTGACCCGCTACCGTCAGAAGATCCACTCCCAGTTCATTGACGTCCACGGGAATCTTTCCAACCGCCTGGGCGGCGTCTGTGTGAAGGGGAACGCCGTATTCTTTCGCTATTCTCGCGACCTCCTTAATGGGCTGGAGTGTGCCGGTCTCGTTATTTGCCAGCATTATGGAGATGAGGCGGGTATCGGATTTAATGCTTTTTTGCAGATCATCAAGGGAGACTATTCCATAATGATCCACAGGGAGGACTGTGAGCCTGACGCCCATTTCCTCGCAGTATAGCGCTGGGTTAAGGATCGCGGGGTGTTCAACCGCCGATATAATGATATGGTGATTCCCGGGTTTCCTGAAATCAATCAAACCTTTGATAACCATATTGTTTGATTCGCTGCCGCCTGATGTAAAGACTACTTCACTGCTTTTGCATCCGAGAAATGCCGCGACTTGTGCACGGGCGGTTTCGATCTTTTCCTTCGCCCTGATCCCAAGGGGATAACCGCTGGAAGGATTGCCGAAGTCTTCATTCATGCATTCAATGATATTATCGGCTACAGCCCTATCAATGGGCGTGGTGGCGTTATGGTCGAGATAAATCAAGCTTCTGTTATGTTTGCGCATGTTATAAAACCCTGTGTATATGGGTTAAGGTTCAGGGCGCGAGGTAGAAGTGGAAACAGATCTATGCTTTTTTATACTCAATCCCTGATCCTTAACTTCGAATTCCTGATATCCCAGCGATGGGGGTTGGATATCCTATTATGAGAAAAGCACCGATATAAAATCAACAAAAAATATTGTTCCTCCGGTTAATGACCAAGATTGATGTTTATTAACGCTTGATAAAAAGCGTAAAAAAGATATATAATAAAAATTCATATTGCTGTTATTTACAGCCATTTCCCCACAGCTATAGCGGTTTAAGAGTAACATCCTTTAATCGGAAATGGGCGACTAGCGCGCAAAATGCGTGGTAAAGGAATTCGCCTTTTATTCGCGGCGGCGAGAAAAGAATAATAGGATAAAGAGGAGATATTATTATGCCCAAATACGTATATTATTTCGGATCAAAGAGGACTGACGGAAACGCTGACATGAAGAACCTGCTGGGGGGAAAGGGTGCCAACCTGGCCGAGATGAGTCGCCTCGGCATCCCTGTGCCCGCTGGTTTCACCATCACCACGGATTGCTGTAATGACTACTTTGCAAAGGGGAGCGTCTTCCCTGACGGTATGAAGGAGCAGGTTGAAAAGGCGTTAAAGATGGTCGAAGACGAGATGGGAATGAGATTCGGAGATCCGGCCAACCCACTTCTGTTATCATGCCGCTCCGGTGCTCGATCTTCCATGCCCGGGATGATGGAGACGGTTTTGAATATCGGTCTATGCCCTAAAACTATCCCCGGGCTGATCAAAAAGACCCGGAACGAGCGCTTTGTTTACGATTCTTACAGAAGGCTTATTACCATGTACTCTGATGTAGTGATGGAAAAGGCGGAAGGCGTTGAACCTGAAGAAGGGAAAGGTATTCGCGTTCAGCTAGAAGGCATTATGGAAGAAATCAAGAGATCAAAAGGTTATAAAAACGACATAGAGCTTACCGCAGAGGATCTGAAAAGTCTGTGCGACGAATACAAAAAAAGAATAAGAAAGGTGCTGGGCAGGCCTTTCCCTGAGGATGCCATGAAGCAGCTGTGGGGGGGCGTCGGGGCCGTGTTCAAGAGCTGGAACGGAAAACGAGCCGTGGCTTATCGTCGCATTGAAGGTATCCCGGACGATTGGGGCACCGCCACCAACGTTCAGGCGATGGTTTTCGGTAACATGGGTTTTGGTTCGGCCACTGGGGTCGCTTTTACACGTAATCCTGCCACGGGTGATAATAAATTCTACGGAGAATGGCTTCCCAACGCCCAGGGAGAAGATGTCGTGGCAGGGATCCGAACACCAAACCCCATAAACGAAGAGACCAAGAACCAGCAGAACATGCATCTTGAGTCCCTTGAAAAGGCTATGCCCAAGATTTACAGGCAACTTGACTCCATTCAGAGAAAGCTGGAACGCCATTATCGTGACATGCAGGACATAGAATTTACCATCCAGGAAGGCAAACTTTTTATGTTGCAGACTCGCGTAGGCAAACGCACGGGTACGGCAGCCTTGAATATGGCGATGGATATGCTCAAGGAAAGACTTATTAGCGAAAAGATGGCCGTGTTGAGGTTTAAACCGGAACAGCTTGACGAACTCCTTCATCCCTTGGTGGATCCGAAGGCGGAGGTTAGGGTGAAAAATATTGCCCAGGGGCTACCTGCCGGTCCTGGTGGGGCGAGCGGACAGATCGTGTTCACGTCCGACGAGGCCGTGGAATGGGCAAGGCACGGCAAAAGGGTTATTCTGGTCCGGGAGGAGACCAACCCCGAGGATGTGGCAGGGATGCGTGCCGCTGAAGGAATCCTGACCGCCCGGGGAGGGATGACAAGTCACGCGGCCCTCGTGGCTAGGGGCTGGGGAAAATGCTGTATAGTGGGAGCGGGGATGGTCCATGTCGATCCTGTCGCGGGTAAGATGACAGTGGGCGATAGGAATTATAAAAGGGGTGATATCATAACCCTTAACGGGACTAGAGGATATGTCTATGAAGGCCAGCTTGATATGATGGACGCAACGGAGAATCCCTATTTCCAGAAATTTATGAAGCTGGTTGATAAATACCGCAAGCTGGGCGTGAGAGCCAATGCCGATACCCCGGAAGACGCGAGGGTGGCAAGGGGTTTCGGGGCGGAGGGAATCGGCCTTTTCAGGACCGAGCACATGTTTTACGGGGAGAGGAGTGAAAAGCCCCTGTTTTTGCTTCGTCAGATGATCCTAAGCAGTACCATGGAGGAAAGGAAGAACGCGATTAACAAGCTTTATCGGTATGTAAAGCAGAATGTCAAGGTTACCATGGAGGCCATGAACGGACTTCCGGTGACATTTCGCCTGCTGGACCCGCCGCTCCATGAGTTCATTCCGCAGGACCACGCAAAACAGAAGGCCCTCGCTGATAGCCTGGGCATAGGTGTGAGGGAGATAAAGAAAAGAAGTGAATTTCTTCACGAGGTCAATCCTATGATGGGACACAGGGGGGTCAGGCTGGGCGTCACCTATCCGGAAGTGACCGAGATGCAGGTAAGGGCCATCTTTGAAGCCGCCGCCGAGTTGAAAAAGGAAAGGAAGAAGGCGCTTCCTGAAATCATGATCCCGGTTACCTGTGATATGAATGAATTAAGGGAACAGAAGGTTATCGTGGAACGCGTTTATAGGGCTGTGCTTAAGAGATACACGATAAGAAAGATTGATTATCTCTTGGGGACAATGATAGAGATCCCACGCGCATGCCTGCTGGCAGACAGGATGGCGGAGATCGCGGAATTTTTTTCCTTTGGGACGAATGACCTTACACAGATGGGTTTTGGATTCAGCAGGGATGACATCGGCGCGTTTCTTGGAACATATCTGGAAAAGAAGATCCTCAAGGATGACCCCTTTCAGACCATCGATCAGGAAGGCATAGGGCAGTTGATAGAGATGGGTGTCAAAAAAGGACGTTCAACCAATAAGGCTCTCAAGATAGGCATCTGCGGAGAGCAAGGTGGTGACCCAAAATCCGTCAGGTTTTGTCACAGGGTTGGCATGAATTACGTGAGCTGCTCACCATACAGGGTCCCAATAGCGAGGCTGGCGGCCGCGCATGCTGCTATAGACATTAACCCTTGACACCATCATGCCTACATGTTAGGGAACTAACCCGTGCTGACCGCTGGACTATTTGCGGTTCGAGTCGGATTTATCGTCATCTGATACCCAATTTCGGGGTAACTGGCAGTAATAAAAGGCTTTTTTAATAGTAGCCGGATTGAAATCAGCCTGTTGAAAAGGCTATTAAAAGAGGAGGTGCAAGGTGAATATCATAGTTTGTTTAAAGCAGGTCCCAGACACGGAAACCCAGATCAAGATAGCGCAGGACGGCAAATCCATCGTTGAAGATGATATCAAATGGATTATGAACCCCTATGACGAATACGGTGTCGAAGAAGCCCTAAGGCTGAAAGAAAGATTTGGTGGCGAAGTTACTATTATCGGTCTGGGTCCTAAGAGAGTTACCGAGGCGATTCGTACAGGCCTTGCCATGGGCGCGGATAAAGGTGTCCTTATAAATGATCCGGCGCTTGAGGGCAGTGACGCGCTGGGCACTGCCAAGGCACTGGCGGCAGTCATTAAAGAAATCGGCTTTGATCTGATATTTACAGGGCAGAGGGGGGTGGATGAAGATAACGGTATAGTAGGTTCCGCTCTGGCGGAATACCTTGGGATACCTCAGATTTCGGTGGTGTTAAAGGTAGAGGTATCTGAAGACGGCAAGGTTGTCAGGGCCACGAGACCGGTGGAGGGTGAGTCCCTTGTTATCGAGGCCGAATTGCCGGCGCTTCTCACGGCCCAGAAGGGGCTGAATGAACCCAGATACGCCTCCCTGCCGGGGATTATGAAGGCCAAGAAAAAACCCCTTGAGGAGAAGACGCTCGCTGATCTGGGCCTTGACCCAACCGAATTTGGTGAAGGAGCAAGAAGACTGAAGATTGCGGGATTTACTCCGCCTCCTCAAAGGAAAGCCGGTAGAATAATAGAGGGTGAAACACCTGAACAGAAGGTCGCAGAACTTGTAAGGGTTTTGCACGAAGAAGCCAAGGTTATATAATTCTTCGGGAAAAGGGGCCCCATCACTCTAATCCAATAGGTACAAAAGGAGACATGGATATGGCAAAAGGAGTTATGATTATCGCTGAACAAAGGGAAGGGGATATACGAAAGATCTCCTACGAGCTGGTAAGTGAAGGGAGGAGACTTGCTGATTCTTACGGACAGGAGGTAACAGCAGTATTGCTGGGATCCGATATAAGGGACAAGGCGGCAAAGCTAGGAAATTACGGCGCGGATAGGGTTGTCGTTGCGGATGATCCGCGGCTGAGAACATATACTACAGAGGCATACACATCGGTAATAGCGGAAATAGCCGAGGCTAATGACCCCGACATATTGCTGTTGGGGGGCTCTGCCCAGGGCAAAGACCTGGCAGGGAGGCTTTCGGCTCGTCTGAGAGCCGGATTGGCACAGGATTGCACCACCTTTACTGTTGAGGACGGTAGTCTGACCGCGGTAAGGCCGATATATGCGGGGAAGGCCTATGCGAAGGTGACATTTAATGAAAGCCGACCTCAGATGGCGACCGCGCGACCGAATGTCATGGCCATAAACGAGCCTGATGAAGGCAGATCGGCGAGCATTGAGGATGCCGCATTTACTCTGGATGACGGCATGATAAAGACAAAGGTGATTGATGTAGCGAAGGATGAGAGCGGGAAAGCGGATCTTACTGAAGCGGATAAGATTATTTCCGGCGGTCGCGGGATGAAAGGCCCGGAGGGATACGGGATTCTTGAAGAAGTGGCTGATCTCATCGGTGCTACAGTAGGTGCCTCCCGCTCCGCTGTCGACGCGGGGTGGAGACCGCAATCCGATCAGGTCGGTCAGACGGGTAAGGTGGTATCGCCGAATCTATACATAGCGTGCGGTATTTCAGGTGCTATTCAACACCTTGCCGGCATGTCTACATCAAAGGTGATAGTGGCCATCAATAAAGATCCTGAAGCCCCCATTTTTCAGAAGGCAGATTATGGAGTGGTGGACGACCTTTTCAAGATAGTCCCTGCCATGAAGGAGGAGATAAAGAAGATTCAATAAAAAACCCCGGCTGAGAGCCGGGGAGGACCAGATGTGCCGTCACTGATATTTTTTTATCTTTTTCCCCCTGGAGAGAAGGCATATTTAATGTGACGTGCACCCCAGTAATTATCCAAGTTATTATGCAATTTATGTGCCTTCAAGGTATGGGCGTTTTTCCGGGCAAGGTATTGGGCGCTGAATTTACCGCGTAGATATCTGGCAGTGGTCTGTTTTGGATGCGGAAGGCCGGAGTGCCCGGTATTTTGCGAGTAGAAATGGTTTTACAATATTTAGAATTTATAATATAATTGATATAATATTATATTACTTATATGCTATTATAATCATTTATATGGCAAGAATAACACGTTTAATGTGAAAAAATTACACATATCAGCTATTTTTATGGGCGGCGGTGTAGCTCAGGGGTCAGAGCATGCGGCTCATATCCGCAGAGTCACTGGTTCAAATCCAGTCACCGCCACCAAAATAGTCTGAACAGGTGTTGACATTTCAATGACAGGGTTTATATTCCCATGAGACCTTTTAAAGATGGGCTCTCTATGTCATATATGGCATTTGGATACAAAAATATGGATGCTGTCGGCGAAGCCCTTGAGATAGCGGAAGACAGGACAGGGGATTATTACAAATTTTCCATCGGGCAGTGGAAGCGGCAAAAATACGATGTAAAGACATTGATGTCCTTGGCCGATGATGAGATTACCTCATACGCCTTTGCGTTGTTAAATAAGTATTCAAGGGTTCTAGAGGGAGATGAGTCAAGGACAAAGGGACAGGATTTCTATTTTATATGCCTTCAGGACCACCGGATATTAAGCGCCCTCAGGAGAGATAAAGAGCTCACACTGATCCCCCTGCTTGTCTATATATTTACCCATGAGCTGGTTCATATAGTAAGATTCTGTAATTTTTTTCAGAGGTTCGAGGTTTCGGGGCGAGACAGGGAAAGAGAAGAGAGACTGGTTCACGCCATAACATACGATATATTAAGGATGTCTTCCCTGCCTAAAATGGATTATGTCCTGGAATCATATAAATGGCACAGGTTCAGCAACCTGGTCTACAAAGGATCATCTTATGAAATGAGTTGATGTAAAATGCCTTTTTATGAATATGAATGCGCCAAATGCCACCACAAAACCGAGATTTTTCAGAAGATAAGCGACCCTCCCGTGGCCAAGTGTGAATTATGCGGTGGTAAAATGAAAAAACTCATATCGCACAGCAGTTTCCATCTGAAGGGGACAGGCTGGTACGTAACGGACTATGCCTCCAGGGCAGGGGGATACAAAGCGGAAACCGGCGCCGGGGGAGACGGCGCTTCCAAGAAAGGATCGGATAAAGGGGAGAAGATACCTGGTAAAAAGGCAAAAAAGGAGAGTTCAGTCACGGAGGCTAATTGAAACAAAGGCCTAGGCCGGCGTATTATGCAGAACGTAATCCAACTTAGAAGAGTGATAAAAGATATTAAATGAGAAATTTTGATAGCGGGAGAGTTCAGGAGAAGCTCATAAACAGACTGGACAGGCAGGAGAAGCAGCAGGCCTTTCAGCGGGACAGGTTCTTCAAATTTAAACTGCCGGAGATTCACAGGAATCTGTGGCAGGTACTTTTAATGGAAAAGATCATTGAGACGGAGAACCCCACAGCCGTTTCGGATAGTCTGTTAAAGGGGCTGAGACAGATCCTTAGGACGAATGAATTTGATTTTAAGTATTTTACCGCCCCCATCCGCAATATTGTCCCGCGACCAAACCCAATCTCTCTTTATATCACGCAATATATCCTTGAAGTAATTATCAATGATCCCGCTGTGGTGGATGTCTATGGCACCGATGTGGATATATATCAGGTTGTAAACAGGGTAATCTCAAATATAAATAGTAAATTTGAAAGGACGGAAGAGAGGATTCTTCAGCAGCTTTCCCATAACAAATCACTCACCCCTGGTTCGAGAGACTATGATGTCGCCCTAGACCAGATCTTCCGTAAAACCATGGGTGAACCCCAGGATGATAATCCCCAACAATGATCATTGACGAGTGATGCCTGAAACTATTTGCCAGAGAGGCGGATACTTGAGATAAGGAGGGCTTTATGCCTGAAAAGACGGCATTTGTTTTCCCCGGCCAGGGCTCCCAGTACATCGGCATGGGCCGGGATATAGCGGAGGCATTCCAGGGGGCTGCGGATATATTTAAACAGCTTGATGATGCGTGTGGAAGACCGGTCTCGAGGTTATGCTTCGAGGGACCCATGGAAGAACTGACGCTCACCGTGAATCTCCAACCGGCAGTTACGGCCGTTAACCTTGTCTGCCTTACGGCTCTCAACAGATCCGGGGTCAATCCATCCGTTTCCGCGGGACACAGTCTTGGGGAATACGCGGCCTTGACTGCCGCGGGAGTAATCACCCCATACGACGCCCTAAGGCTGGTTAAAAAACGAGGGGAGTTGATGCACAGGGAGGCACAGGCAAATCCCGGGGCCATGGCCGCGGTCATGGGGATGGATATTGATAAGGTAAGGGATATCACAGCCAGGGCTGGTGACAAGGGCGTGATAGCAGTCGCGAATCATAACAGCGCGCAACAAATAGTTATCACCGGTCAAAAGGAACCCCTTGAGTTTGCGCTGGACCTGGTCAAGGAAGAGGGTGGCAAGGCTATCCCCTTGAAGGTCAGCGGGGCGTGGCACTGTGATCTGATGAAGAACGCGGTTGAGGATCTTCGTCGATTCATGGATCATATCTCGTTTTTGAGGCCGAAAACGCCTGTACTTTTCAACGCGACCGCCTGTTCCGAGGATGATCCTGAAAGGATAAAGGATATCATGGCCAGACAGTTGATAAGCCCGGTGAGATGGTACGATATAGTCCTGAGAATGCTGGAGGACGGGGTAACTTCC
>CAYUYB010000068.1:0-10502 GCA_964449025.1 uncultured Desulfobacteraceae bacterium | reverse complement strand
CCTAATTTTAGATTTCCTTATGGATTGTGATTATAGATAATTTTTCTTGAATATTGTCAATCAAAGTATCAACCTTCATGATATATGTTCTCCTAAAAATCCTTGACGGATATGCGAAATTCAGATAATTTTCTCCAAGTGTTACAAATATTGACTTTGGCTCCTTTCAGGAAATAACTATCTCCAACCCAGGAAGTGATGGGGTGAGGATGGACTATGATCAATAAAGACTCTGTTTCTCAAATCGAGGGCAGGGTTTTGTACTTTTTATCTGGGGCAGAGCACAATGAAACTCGATAAGATAGGTTTCTGGTGAGTAAAGTGGGACGTCCATGAAATTATAACTTTCAATGAGAGTGAATGAATAAAGTTATAATTTCATGGACATCCCCATGCGCCCATGCGCCTACACGATCTCTTTCTTTTGGTTTTTGCTATCAGAACCTTAACCATAGAAGGAGATCGTAAATAAATCAATTATTAGCCCATGCATTAACTTTTGAACGTTACCAAAATATTATGTATATTTAATGAACATCAACCTTGGAAGAGGGTGTTTGGGACGAATAGTTGTTTTAGAAATTTTCAATAGATACTCTGGAGGGAATCATGAAAAATTCAATAAACAATAAAGTCTTTCAATTCATACGCATTAACTATTTGATAATTATGCTCTTGCTGATCAGCGGGAGCATCGCGTTTGCGGCAGCTGAAGGAGATTTAAGGGAGGGTGATGTGACAACGGATGGACTGACCGTTATAAAGTCAACCAGGCATACTGAAAAACAAATTAAGGATGGCGTCGATTGGTCCGAATACACTAAATATCAAATCACTCCGGTTGAAGTGAGTTTTCGGAAGAACTGGAAGCGAGACTACAATATAAAGCGAAGGGATTTATCAATGCAAGTCACTGACGAGGACATGGCCAGGATGAGAGAAAGCATGGCGAAAATTGTATATGAAGAATTTGATAGCGCTCTTCAAGAAAAGGGGCGCTTAACTAAAGTAGATCAGGCCGATTCAAATACACTGATTTTCAAGCCCAAGATCATCAATTTGGATGTATATGCTCCCGATATTGGTTCGCCATCCATTTCCAGGGCCTATATTAGAGAAGCTGGTCGAGCCACATTGTTTTTAGAGGTTCATGATGCCGTAAGCGGAGAAATTCTTGCCCGTTGGGTAGACACCCGTGAAGATCCCGACAGAGGCTATTTTGACTGGGCAAATCGAATAACTAATGCCGCGCGAGCTAGAGTTGTTGTTCGTGCCTGGGCAAATCGTTTGGTCGAAGGGCTGGATGATTTAAGAGTTGATAATTGAGTCGTATCAAGCTGTTTTCAGAAATTTCACCTTCCGAATCTTGAATCTAATTGGTTATTGATTATTGATCATTGCGCTTCGGGTTTCTAAGGGTCGTGAGCTTGCCTGCCCTGGGTCATGAGTTCCGGTCAAATGGAGTTTACCTGGCCTGGCCCGGGCCAGGCCAGGGGTCGAGGAGGTTATGTGATATCTCGCCATGACTTTCCCCTTTCTTTTTGCTGTTCACATCTTGGATATCACCTCACGAAACCAAATATCACAGAATTTCAGATATATTGAGAATATTACGGATCTGATCAGACCTCTAAAATATCTAATAGAATTATTCTAAAAATTGACGGATTGCCATTTATTTTTCCTTCCCAAATCCTTGCCAGGCCAGATGGCCCAGGACAACAGCCAAAGATAGAAAACAGATCAAAGATAGCCATGGACCCAAATTGCCTGTGATCGTCCGCATCATGCCATCATGTGTATCATAGAAGTGCTCATAAGCACTCCATGACCCAATCATAAAGGCCACAACCACTGCTATCAATGCGTCACCGGCAACAAGACCGGATGAGAAGAGAATACCGTTTTCATGTTTGCTCTTATTGCTGCTTTCCTTCGCGAATTTTTGGATGAGAAGAGAAGCCAACCCGCCTGTCATTATTGGCGTGGACAGTGAAAGCGGCAAATAAAGACCTATTGCAAATGGAAGAGAAGAAACTCCCAGCAGTTCAACCGCAAGCGCGATCATCCCGCCAACCACAATGGGCAGCCATGGTAGATTGGCATTCATTACACCCTGGACAAGCGTAGCCATCACATTGGCCTGTGGAGCCAGTAAGGGTGCCCGGTTTGACCCTTGGATCTGAACAAAACCAAAGGCATCGTTCAGGAAATAAACTGTAAACCCCATAGCGATAGCGGGGAAAAACAGGCCTATAAATTCGGTAAGCTGTTGTTTCCATGGTGTCGCGCCAAGGAGATAGCCTGTTTTTAAATCCTGGGCAATGTCTCCTGACATACACACGGCGATGCAGACTATGGTACCTACTGACATGGCCGTGACCATTCCCTCTACACCAGAGATGCCGGAATAGACGAGTATCACACAGGTCACCAGAAGCGTGGCAATGGTCATGCCTGAAACCGGTGAGGATGAAGACCCAACAATGCCGACAACTCGGGCGGCAACAATTACAAAGAAAAAGCCGAACACTACTGAGATAACAACACCGATCAAATGGAGCTCAGTTCCCGGGAGCAACCAGGTAGCCACAATGATGCCCAGTATGCCCAGCAATACCCATTTCATGGATAAGTCCCGGTCGGTACGCGCGGATGCACTGCTTTCAATCTTATGTCCTAAAATTTGGGCCATACCCTTTGAAAACGAAGAAAAGATTACCGGTAATGAGTTGATAAGGGAAACAAACCCGCCAAGAGCAACCGCCCCCACACCCAGGTACTTGATATAAAAATTGCGAAGCTGTCCGGGGTTCATTTCGCTGATGGGGATGCTTCCGGGTGATATGATCACGCCAGGTATCTGTTCACCAATAAACGCGATCAGAGGCGCGATGCCCAGATAACCAAGTACGGCCCCGCTAAGCATCAAGGCCGCGATCCTTGGTCCGATAATATAACCAACACCCAGCAGAGCAGGAGTGGCGTCCACACCAATGGTACCTCCTTTAAGCAAACTCTTGAAGTCATAATTCACTGATTCGGACCAGAGCTTAAGCATATTCATGAGAGCCTTATACAATGCCCCCAGAGCAATCCCCGAGAACACAAGTCTGGCTTTACTACCGCCTTCGTCTCCAGCGACAATTATCTCAGCGCAGGCAGTACCCTCTGGAAAGGCAAGTCGTCCATGCTCGTGCTCAACCAGATATTTCCTAAGGGGAATCATTAATAGAATACCTAATCCGCCGCCAAGCATTGACAGACAAAAAATCTGTGTTTTTGTGATTTCGTGAAGATAGCCGGCGGCCTGCAGGGACTGATCGGCAGACCAGATAAAAAACGCGGGAACTGTAAATACGATTCCTGCTGCCAACGACTCGCCGGCGGAACCGACAGTCTGTACAATATTATTCTCCAGCACGGTTACACGCTTAAACAACAGGCGGAGTAAAGCCATAGAGATTACGGCCGCCGGTATTGAGGCTGAGATAGTCATGCCAAGTTTCAGTCCAAGGTACGCGTTGGCAACACCAAAAACCACGGATATAATAGCCCCCAGAATTATCGCCTTCCAAGTGACTTCTTTAATGGACTGGTCTGGCCTTACAAATGGTTCAAATGTCTGGTTGCTATCATCCGGCTGCTGCATTTTTACTCCTTCTGTAATGATATCGTGCGGATATCAATAGGATAGCTTGGTCTGACCCCAAGTGACAGGCGACATCCGTGCGCTTGGTGTCATTATGTGAAAAAATTAGTTTGGACGGCACTGTGTATTTAATGTTTTGGCTCAATCCCCATTTCATATAACAGATGATCTGCATTTTCGACTTTATCCAATATCCATAAGATATAACGGACGTCAACATGTATGGCTCGGGTGAGTTCGGGTAAAAATACCAGATCACTCGCGACACCTTCGATGTTGCCATCGAAGGCTATTGCTGCGAACTCACCTTTGCTGTTTAATGTCGCTGAACCGGAATTCCCGCCGGTGATATCCAGATCCGTTAATATATTTACCGGAACCTGGCCGATATCTTCGGGTACGTAACCTTTAAACCGTCGTTCCTGAATCGCATCGATGATGGCATCCGGTGCATCAAATGGGCGCTCGCCCTGATACATTCCCCATTTCTCGATCATTTCCCAGACTTTTGTAAAGGGATAATACTCCTTTGCTTCCGGGTCTGGCTTGAATCCACGTACGGTACCAAAGGAAATACGTATCGTACCGTTTGCGTCAGGCGCGAGATTTCCGGAATAATATTCGTTTAATGCCTCAAAATAAAGGGGACGCAGCGGTACCAGTGCCCCGGAAAGACGTTTCTCACGGTCTTTGATATCTTCAAGTAACGGGCTGAGTTTCAAAGCCATCTGTACGATACTGTCATCACTCTGTTGCAGTTCTTCTATAGTGGCATTTTTTAAGAGCCGTATCCTCGTTTCCATATTTCCCATTTCGGATCTACTAAATAGATCATTTAGATAGTTTTCGATTTCCAACCCGGATATACCGCCTTTACCGAACATACAGGCCATGATCTCGGGACGGTTTTTCTCAGGCAAAGTTGCGCTTTCAGATAACAACAGCCTTAGTATCGAGATGCTTAGTTCAGGGGAGTAAGACTGCTGCAACTGTACCTCGTTTTGTTCCAGGCGTTGCCAGTTACGTTCCTGATAATCGGGATCACGTTCCAGATCAGGTTTGGGCCGCTCTTCTGCCATTCGTACAATATTCACCGCGGAATTCAATGGTGAAACACTGCCTATCTGGCGACCCATCAAGTCCTTTTCACTTGACTGATAATATTCTTTCAGTAATGCGTTCATTTCATAAATTACTGGACCATATTTTTCCTTACGATCGATGTTTGAATCTATCCAGCCCTGAAGATTCTTTTGATTTTCAAATTTTTCTTTAACAAGGTCCTTTTTCCTGACGCCGTCCAATACACCGATAAAATTTTTCTTTGTATTCTCGAGACCGAATAGCATCCCTGCCGCCTTGATATTCAGAGTTTCGTCATCACCGGCGGTTTCGTGCAACACATCTATAATCTTTTGATACAATTGAATGCGATACGGCATGTTCCACCCTACGTCGAACTCAGTCTCTACAGCAGTTGTCAGGCGCTCCGTACTACCGGGATATCCTACTACAAAGGCGAGATCTCCAGGTTTAAATCCTTGTTTGGCGATTTTTAAAAAGGCCTTTGGTTTGAATGGAATATTTTCTTCGGAATACTCTGTCGGGGTACCATCCCGTGCGACATAAGCACGCAGAAGAGAAAAATCCCCCGCATGGCGGGGCCACATCCAGTTATCTATATCACCGCCAAACTCGCCGATAGCCCTGTGCGGCGCATACACCAGACGAACATCTTTAATTTCAAGCCGCGTGATGATGTAGAATTTTCCACCGCCATAAAAAGAAAATACATCACAACGTGAATGGGGATTGGCATCTTCAAATTCCTTGGTCAGCTCTTTTTTGCGTCGTTCCATGACTTTGTATCTTTCCAAATCATCCTCGATTTCCGTAATACCTTGCAGTACACGGCCTGTCACATCAGTAATAGCCGTGGTGACATAGACGCGAGCAATTGGTCCGGCGGGTAATTCTTCGCTCCGATTGTTCGCCTTGAATCCCGTTTGTAGAAGATTCTTACCCTCGGATGAGTTGTATTGCAGGTATCCCTTTACGCAATGGTGGTTAGTGATGATCAATCCTTCCGGTGAAATAAAAGAGGCAGAACATCCCCCCAGGTGTACGATCGCGTTGAGTGGAAACTCTAGCGGATTCGAGAAAACCTCAGGATCGATTTCCAAGCCCATCTTTTTGAGTGTGTCAGCGTGCGTATTTGCAATTTGCTGAGGCATCCACATGCCCCCGGGTTCATAGACTAACTCATGGTTAATCGATTTAGCCGAGTTCTCTCCCGCTGATTTTATTCCCGATGTCTGGCAGGAAATTAAACAGGTGATCAAGAATGACAATCCGACCGTAATACCAGATTTCATTTGAACGCCTCCAATCTTTGTTCTATTTGTCTTAAGTGAGTAACTTGCTTATAGATAGACGATTATATAGTTCCTGGATAATACTAAAAAATAATAACCTTCAAAAATTCATCTATGTCTATGATTTTTCTAGCTGTATAACATTACAATCTTCATGATAAAAAGAAAATCGGTTTTTCCGAAAAACTCATTTACAAAGATATTTGTCCCTCTATTTGGTGTTATGCTTTGATTTGAGCCATGAAGTTGGCAGGGAACCGGCCTGTGAGGCCCTTGTTGTAATGGGGTTCGCCTTTTATTCATTTAGCCCTGTCCCCTATTTATACATTATTTATAACCAACCTTTTTCGTCCAGCATCAGCAGGTTGTCTTTTATTGTGGAAAAGGATATATTATATATTACGCATAGATTTTACGATGTCCGCAGATTTAACGGTATTCATGACATATTAAGAGATGTTCCTGGGGCATTCGGACTGCTTAGCAATATTGTAAATATCCCAAGACCTCCTCTTATATGGATTATAATTGTTGGGCTACTCTTGGGTCTTAGTGGATTTTGGGGTAAAGAGAAAGATCAGATATGAAAAAGGGCATCCTTGATATCTTTAACGTACAGGTTCGTGGCGCATACTGTTTCTTTTAGAGGGAGGGGAAATTATGACGATAATAAAAAATAGAATCATTTATTCTTTGATGATCATATCGACTGTTATACTGATTGACTTTATGTATTTTGCATCTGCTGCGCCTGCGAATAATGCTGGAATAATTATAGATGAAAATCTCAGACCTGGTATGGCATTAAAGAATGCGATCGAACTACTAGGACCACCTGAGAGGATAAAGGTCAGTAATATTGGCACGGTTGTTATACCCTATGATACGCTCGGGCTTTCAATTGAGGTTATGAGCGATGGAACAACAATCGAGGCAATACATCTGCAATCTTCTTTTAGAGGCCATTTCGCCTCAGGGCTCGAGATCGGTGTGGATTATCAAAAAATCCTGTCTGTGTACAATCAACCTGACATCATGACAAGAGACATTATCGAGTATTCTGATTTAGGCTGGATATTTCAAATCAAAGAAGGAAGACTGGCAGGAGCGGATCTCTATTCAGGGAAGAGTACGTTATATCGCCAAGTGTCGAGTATAGAAACTGGAAGGCATGAAGATAAAGAGATTAGAAGGCATGAAGATAAAGAGACTGGGAGGTATGAGGATAAAGAGACTGGAAAGCATGAAGAAGTTAGTGTATTTGACCTTTTTGGGTTTAAGGTAAGGAATACAAATGAAGGAGTCGTCATCACGGAAATCAGACCTGGTTCTGTTGCCGAACATGCAGGTCTAATAGTAGGAGAACGTGTCAGGAAAGCCTATTTAGAAGGCTATGGGGCGCGTAATATTTATTATTTAAGTGGGCTAGAGGACATATTAAAAAAAGCGATAGAAAAAGGTAAAAAGACTGTTAATATTCTGCAGAAAAAAAACCATTATTACATGGTTGAAGTACCAAAGAGAAAGTAGACTCCAGCTTTATTTGTAATCAGGTGGCTATTTTAATAGCTCATTTTTTAGGAAATTATTTACTTCCTTTGCGACCTATGTTTCTCGCTCGCCTGAGAATCCGATGTTGGCTAATTTGCGAAGATTATTAATCATCAAGGAGGTTCTGGCATATGGCTTTTCGTGCGCAGATAAAGGTATGTTTTTCCGACATCGATAATGCGGGTATTGTCTACTATCCCCGTTTCATTCATTATTTTCATCTGGCAATGGAAGAGTTCTTCGGTAATGTGTTGGGACTCGACTATTCGGCTGTAGTGAATGAGCGCAACCTCTCCTGTCCTACTGTTCACGTGGAATCTGACTTTAAACGGCGTCTCAAATACGGAGATCGAATCGACATG
The DNA here is from genome assembly GCA_964449025.1 of uncultured Desulfobacteraceae bacterium. Lineage (GTDB taxonomy): Bacteria > Desulfobacterota > DSM-4660 > Desulfatiglandales > HGW-15 > CAYUYB01. The sequence continues at coordinate 2,562 of CAYUYB010000068.1, read as the reverse complement.
GAGGTTGTTATCCTTAAAATTGGCCGGACCTCGATTACCTGGGGATACAAGGGATATTTTGCCGGGGAAGGAGAGGATATCGTTGTGCAAGGTAATAATGTAACGGTGTGTGTCAAGACAGACACCTTTGAAAAGATTAATGTCCCTGAATGGTTGAGGCGGGGCCTTAGCAGCTATATGGAATCGTGTAATAAAAGTTAGCTTGGTTCCGGGGTCTGGCCACGGCAACTACTTGACGCGGAGCGAATCCTTATCCATTGTACCCTCTGAAATAGGCCTGTATCGACTTTTTCGATGCAAAAGACGCTACTATTGCAGAGGGTCTATGGGAACAAGAAATAAGGATAACCTCTTCACTCTTGACAGATCCCGGATTATTCATCTACATACAGACAGCACTAGATGAAGATGCGTGAAGAATCAACACCGGCCCGTTTTGTCTTGTCGCTATTACTCTTGTGGTGCTATCTTTATTTCCACCCTTCTGTTTAGTTGACGGCCTCCTTCGGTATCATTCGTTGCTATCGGCATTGCTTCACCAAAACCTACGGTTTGAATACGACTGATGTTGACCCCTCTCTGAACAAGAAGGTCTCTTACAGAGTTTGCGCGACGAAATGAAAGGTCCATATTATATTCTTCTGTACCGACGCTATCCGTATGCCCTTCAACCCTTATCAGGGTGTCCGGGTATCGAGTAAGGACACCTGCTACGCGGTCAATTTCACTATAAAGGCCTGGCTTGACCACCGAGGAATCTGTGTCAAAAGTAACATCACCTTTAAAGATTACCGAAAGGAGATTGCCTTCCCTGCGTATAGCGGCATCTTCAGAAGCGGCCAAAGCGTCACGCATTTCTCTTTCCTGGTTGTCCATCATTTTACCGATCCCTGCGCCCCCCATACCGCCGACAGCGGCACCAATCGCTGCTCCCCATAGGGTGGATTCAGTGTCCCCGCCAATAACCTGGCCGATAATCGCTCCTGCCGCAGCACCGCCAACGGCCCCGTACGTTCCCCCTTTTTGAGTTTTTGTTTGAGGTGCGGCACACGCGGCCAAAACAAATACCAACATTAACAGACCTGCAAGCTTTAATCTTTTCATTCCTGTCCCCCTTTCCTAATTTCAGGTTCTTTAAACCTCAAGACCTTGACAAGACAATATACCCCTTGTAGTGACTCGGCAAAAAGGATGCCGGAATCTTGATCCTTTAGGTCTTACACGAATCCAGCCAATTTATGTAAATTGCAAAACTGCCTACCTCCCGGTTATTACCTTGCTTGACAAAGTCGTGACAAGAGCAGGATCAAAATCCAATTAAGAATTATAATATAAGTCGAGAGAATCTTCAATAAAACTCAAAGAGGAGGAGTCGCGTATTCAGTCTTGACAGGTCTGGGATTAATCATATATCTGCAATCTATTTATTTGATTTTTTTATCTTTTCCCCACAAGGGATCATCCCCAAAACGGTCAAACCACCACTGTTCGGGAGACAGGTGTCTTTTCACGGTCTCTTTGGAAAAAGAGTATCGATAACACTGGCAGTAATCCAAGATTGTTTTATAAGCCGCGATGATTTCGCGTGTCATTTCGGTGCATCGCTCCCTGTTTTTAACGCATTTATCCGGATGCCATTTGGCCAAAAGGCTACGGTAGTTTGCTTTTATCTCCTTCATGGACGCATCTTCTGGAAGCTTTAGGAGTCTTCTTGCCTTTGTAATTTCCTTGTATTTATCCATGTCCAAATGGCTCGGTCTCCTTCCATATTTTTCAGCATCTAAATCTTTTGTGCTTTGGCATCTTTGCCTGTTTTGAAACACCTGTTCGGTGAAGATTACCAATACATACCCCTTTTTTAATCAGGGGAAAAAGACGGAATCATTGATTCTGCAAAAAGGCCTTAATACGATCAAGGCCCAGCATGATGCTATCGACGGAATTGGCATAGGAGAACCTGAGATATCCCTCAGCATTTTGACCGAAATCAATGCCAGGAGTTACGCCCACACCCGCCTTTTCGAGGATCTCGAATGCTAGTTTATGTGAATCCGATGATATATGCTTTGTGTTTACCAGGACATAAAAGGCCCCTTTGGGTTCAACGGCCGGCCCGAGATCCACCTCCCTCAATCGATCAATCATACATCTTCTTCTCTCGTCATATATCTTTCTCATCTGTTCCACGTCTTTCCCCGCCATGGTGAGGGCAGCTACTCCGGCCCACTGGGAGATGCTTCCGGCAGAGATAAAAAAATTCTGCTGGATCTTTTGCAGGGGACGAACGAACCTCTTGGGGGAGATTATATAGCCGATACGCCACCCTGTCATGGCGTATAGCTTGGAGAAACCGTTTAGGACAAAGGCGTTGTCTGTGAATTCAAGGATGGAGTGTTCCCTTTCTCCGTAGACCAATCCGTGATATATCTCATCGGAGATTACAGGGATTCCAAGACCTGCGATCCTTTCCATCCGGTCCTTGGAAAGCAAGGTTCCCGTAGGATTTGAGGGTGAATTTATGAGCACAGCCTTTGTGCGGGAGGTTATCCTCTTCTGTATCTC
>CAYUYB010000067.1:0-10504 GCA_964449025.1 uncultured Desulfobacteraceae bacterium | reverse complement strand
GAAACTAAAGGAGAAGAGATTAATTTTTTCAACAGGTTGAAACAAGGTCTTTCCAAGACTAGGGATGGGTTCACGGAAAGGCTGGATCATCTGATATCAATAAAAAACCGGATGGACGAGGGAATGATGGAGGAGCTTGAGGAGATCCTTTTTACGGCCGATCTGGGGGTGACTGCCAGCCAAGAACTTATGCGCCTTATCCGGGACGAAGCGGCAAGAAAGAACCTGGATAATCTCGAAACCCTGAAAATCGCAATAAAGCAAAATATTCTAAGCTTCCTTGATGTGCCAGAGCCCCAACACAGTGACCCCTTACCAGGGGAGCCTTTGGTAATTATGGTAATCGGAGTGAACGGTGTCGGTAAGACTACGACAATAGGCAAGGCAGCTGATCTATACAGAAACCAGGGCAAAAAGGTTATGCTGGTCGCGGCCGACACCTTCAGGGCGGCCGCGATCGACCAGCTTGCGATCTGGGGAGAAAGGGTAGGCGCTGAAGTGGTAAGGCAAAATCAAGGTGCTGATCCGTCCGCCGTTGTCTTTGATGCCCTCGATGCCGCTGTATCGAAAAAAGCTGACATCGTGCTGATAGATACAGCGGGCCGCCTTCATACAAAAGTTAATCTCATGGAACAACTCAGAAAGATCCAGCGGGTCGCAGGGCGCAGGATACCGGGAGCTCCACACCACGTGTGGCTGGTCCTCGACGCCACAACCGGACAGAACGCTATATCACAGGCCGAGATGTTTCACAGCGCCCTCGGTCTAACAGGCATTATTCTTACAAAACTCGACGGCACAGCCAAGGGAGGGATTGTGGTAGGCATATCCCGGGAGTTTGCCATACCTATAAGGTTTATCGGCATCGGTGAGAAGATTGACGACCTAAGGAGCTTTAAGGCCCAAGATTTCGTGGAGGCGATCTTTACCACTTGATCATTGGCGACCCTGACTCGGCGATCAATAGCGGCACTTGCAATTCGGCAAACCATATGCTACTTTAATCATAAAAGATGGCGGGGAGGAGAACGATCATGAAACCAATACTTTTATTGCTGGTCATGGGCCTGTCCTTTTTCGTAAGCACCAATTTTGCGTCAGCTCAGGAAACGGACGTCATCATGCTGCCGCCTCCTCAAACCGACGGAGGCTTACCTCTAATGCAGGCCCTGAAACTGAGAAAGAGTACAAGAGGCGATTATGGGCCAGATCTGAAACTACCGATGCAATTGATTTCGAATCTACTTTGGGCAGCAAACGGTGTGAATCGGGGCGACGGAAAGCGAACGGCGCCCTCTGCAATAGACTGGCGAAATATAGACATCTATCTCACCACCGCGGATGGCCTCTTTCTATACGGTGCGGACCAACACGTATTAAAGGTCCTTGGCAGGGAAGACGTCCGCGCTGTGGCCGGTTTGCAGGACTTTGTGAAATCAGCTCCTTTAAACCTTATATATGTGGCTGACTTCGCCAAGGCCAAGGGCTTTTCCGGGAACGAAACAATGCCGGAAGCGGAAGTCTGGTCGTTTGCCGGCACCGGCGCAATCGCTCAAAATGTATACCTGTTTTGTGCATCGGAAGGCCTGGCTTGCATCCTGCGCGCAATGGTGGACAAAGATGCGATTAGAAAAGAGCTTAAATTGCGCCCGGATCAGAGAGTCATGCTTGCCCAAACCGTGGCACACTTTAGAGAATAAGGCTGGTAATCATAGTCTGCGCTGCTGAATAGCAATTCACGATCCACGGGAAGATTCTAGCAAAGTGATTTCCCTTGACATGGGCAAGCATTCAGCTTAATTAAATCCAGTCCCTTTTTAACTAATTAGGTTAACTTTGCGATTATTAAGATAATCTATATCATAATCTAATCTACCTTATATTTGTCCATTTTTATTTATCCTGTAGAGGAGTCCTTTATGGAAATACAACTCAGAGCCCTTTTTGCTTTACCGGTCTTTATAATCTTGGCATCATTTCTCCTCGGAGGTTCCGCTTTTTCATCGTATTGGCGCCGAACAACCGACCCTATCATTTCCACCAACTGGTTAGAAAAGAATCTCGGTTCACCAAACCTTGTAATCGTTGATATCAGAAACCCGGCTGCCTATGGATCAGGGCACATCTCCGGCTCAATCAATGAGCCTTTTGTAACGGGTTTTGATCCCTGCGCCGGCCCCATCTCTAACTGGGTGATCGGGACTAAATGGCGCGATACTGAAAGTTGCCTCTGGATCGAAATGCCGCAGATCAGTGCTCTTAATCTCACCATTCAAAACCTCGGGATAGAAAACGACTCAAGGGTTGTGATTGTCAGCGATTCAGACCCTGGAGACCCCGCGCCACACTATGGTCTTTCTAACGCCACAAGAGTCGCCTTTACCCTCATCTATGCAGGTATCTCAAACGTGGCCATCCTTGACGGAGGATATGCCAAGTGGGATGCGGAAGGCAAGCCGACAACACAAGGTGAATCACCTCACGTGAATCCGGGAACCTACAATGGAGAAGCAAATGAGCAAATGATTGTGTCTGGCGAATATGTTCAAGGCCACCTTTCGGAAATCATTATTGATGCCAGAGACGCCGATGTTTACTATGGTGAAACGATTGAGCCTTACACGCCAAGTAAAGGACATATCCCGTCGGCCAAATCTTTGCCCGCTCCCTGGATTTGGGATCGTCACGCGAATGAAGATGGAACCTGTGCCTATTACACTTATAAGGATATAGCAATACTTAGAGAGATGGCGTTGGGTGCGATCGGTGAAACTCGGGATAATCAGGATCAAGAAATAATCGTTTACTGCGGTGTGGGCGGATACGGCAGCTCCTGGTGGTTCATCCTGACACAGGTACTGGGTTATAAAAATGTTAAGCTCTACGACGGCGCCATCCAGGAATGGGGCCCCGGCTATTTAGATAACCCTATGGTCGCTTATCGATGGGAATAACACCCGGGTCCGTCCTGGAGCCAAATCCAAATGCAGCAAATTAATATCACCAAGAAATCAAAAGGTCTAAACAGAGTTGAAATCGTCTGTATTTAACAAAGAAAGGAGTGAATAGCATGAGTTCTGGTAAAAAGGCCCAGAGAGGCATTACGCGAAGGGATTTCTTCAAGGGAGCCGCTGTGGCCAGCGCGACCTTGGCCGGTGCAGGTGCGCTCTCCGGTATTGCGAGGGGCAGTGATAACGACACCCAGTATAATAAAGAGGATACATATGAGCCTATACCAATCCCGGTTAATGAATCGAATGAATATGGAAAGGTCCTCGAGGAGCAATTGTTGTTGAAGTCATCTCCAATAGCCATAAAAATGCTGAAAGACGAAAGTGAGATCCCTGCAGGAGCAAAAAGACCGACTGACCCTGCCAGCAATATAGGTGGGCGCCTTGCGCTTTGTCAGGGCTTTGCGCTGGCCCGTCGCCAAAGACAGACCATAGCCATGTTCGATACAGATCACTGGTGCTTCGAACCGGTGATAGCTTTCGGTCTGAGGCCACCCCCCGACACTTATCTGGACGGGCGGACTACTTTCCCTTTTCTGATCGCCGATCAGGGGGCGGCCGCGAAGCACGCACGAGAGGATATTCGCCTGCCGTATGAGAAATACAAAGGTAGCGGTATGGCCATGGGCCCGGCAAGCGCTGTGAATTTTAGTCCGGATCTGATAATGATCTATTGTAATCCAGATCAATTGAGATATCTGACCCTTGCGCTCGGGTATAAAGAGGCATACATGGTTAACTCTAGTTTTTACGGTATCGGCTCCTGCGGCAGGGCGGCCGTGCCCCCATTGCTAAAAGGCGAAGCCACAATTGTCGTCACCGACTTGGGCGAACGTGAACGGGCCATGGTTGGTGAAGACAAGATTGTGCTTACCCTGCCAGCAAAGACATGGCAATTAGGCAAAGGCAGATCCAGAAACCTGTTCAAAGACCTGATGGAGGGAATCGATCACTTCAAAGATCCGTTGCCTTATAAGAGTGCTTTTTCCCCTACCATGATGCCTGATTTCCGTCAACCTGATTTCTATGTGGATTACTTCAAAGAGTGGGGGTTGTGGCCTTAATGTCTCGTCTTCAATTGCAGCCTAATAGTCTTTGCAGAACTTAAACGTGAGCATCGAACGCAGGGTCAGGATGTGTGCCCTAGTGGGCTGAATCTGGCCTTGACATATAAGGTCAGATTCAATATGCTTGGGTTTCAAAAGAACGAGTTCCTATCCATAACAAGAACATCTAACGTAAAGCAGTTTTGAGATGTGAGGAGGTTAAACCAATTTGTGATTGAAGGGCCTGAAGAGGCTTGGAAATCAATTGATAAAGGAGAACCTTATGGAACAGCAAGCCACAGACATTCCAAACGCCGTACCAAAAACACCTGGGTATGCATGGGTAATCTTATTCGCTATTTACATGGCCACTCTGGCGTTGACACTGAATTTATTCAAAGTGCCGCCTGTGATGTCTACTTTAATAAAAGAATTCAATTTGAATTATTCCCAAGCAGGACTGATAATGTCCAGCTTTTCTATCATGGGCATCATTCTTGCCATACCGGCAGGATATATCCTGAAGGGTTTCGGCATCAAAAAGACAGGTCTTTTTTCAGTCGGCGCTGTTACTGTCGGCTCGGTGTTGGGCGCGGTCGCGTCAACAACCACAATGCTTTTCATCGGACGTTTTATCGAAGGTGTGGGAATGGGGCTGATTATGGTAGCCGCGCCGTTTACGGTCAGCTTGTGGTTCCCGGCGCAAAAGCGAGCCTTGGCGACGGGATTATGGGCGAGTTGCGTGGGAATCGGAAACATCATCACCCTCTTTTTCGCCCCGAAGATCACGGTGGTCTATGGGTGGCAGGCTGTGTGGTGGGCGGCCGCCGCTTTCTCGGCACTGGCTTTTATTCTGTTCGCTATTTTGTTTCGGATGCCCAGAGAGGATGAAATGTATGAAGCTCCTCCAACACCGAGCTCCACACCACAGGAGGAGGCAGCAACCAGTCTGGCGAAGGGTATGGCTAACAAGGACTTCTGGATGATAAGCATTTCGTTCGGAATTTATAACCTTGTTGTCATGGCGATGTTATCTATTCTTCCGACATTTCTCGAAACCCAACGTGGTTTTTTACTGACATTCGAAAAAGGTTTTCTTCTGAACGCTTCTTTTGTTACCGCCTTTATAATGTTGGCTTCTGTCTTTACCGCACCTATCGGCGGCCATATATCTGATCGTTTAGGGAAGCGCAAGATCATGATTCTTATTCCGTACGTCTTGATGACGGTAATGTTCCTTTTCATCTTTAAGATGACAGGAGCAATGATCCCGATATATTTGTTTGTTTTCGGCATTGTCGGAGGCCCTCTGGCTACCGTCCAGCTCGCGTCTGTTCCGGAGGTGGCGAGAAAACCTCAATTCATCGGAATCGGCATGGCTGTAGCAGCTTTAGGCCAGAATATCGGGATGTATATAGGCCCCTCGCTATTCGGCAAGATTTTGGACCAACTTGCTACTCCCACCGGTGTCGATATAGCGGCATATGTAACCGGAGGGTATTGGATGATTCCTATATGCCTAGTTGGCATCATTGCGACCTTATTTATTAAGGTGCGATAAAAAGCCAGACTTTGTCTGAATACAATTTGTACAACCGGGCATAACATTTTAAATACAATATCATGGTGAATGTAACATATAATATGAGACCTTAGCAAAACGTTACAAAAGTAGTAATGATGTCATCCCCCGGCTTGACCGGGGGATCCAGTGTTTTCAAAAGCTTTCTGGATTCCGGATCGGGCCTGCCCCGTACTGGATACGGGGTCCGGAATGACGGAAACAGGGCTTATTCAAAGGTCTCAATATATAAGGAGTATCTATGATTCGGATAATCGCTATGTCTATGCTTCTCTGTAGTTTCTCATCGGTTCACGCAGAAACCGCCGTGTCGACTCCTGGGGCAACAGGATGCACCAGAAAAGGCCTTCAGGAGACCGTGGATAAATACCTGAATGCCCTGGAGAAAGGCAATCCATCGCTGATGCCTCTTAATTCCGACGCGAAGTATATTGAGAACAGGAAGGAGATTGCATTTGGAGAAGGCATATGGCAGGCGCCCTTGACCATTGATTTTCAACGCAGCCTCTTCGACGTTGACACTTGCGAGACCTTTTCGGAGATTATCCACACAAGCAGCAGCCACCCCTATGTCATCGGCACCCGTTTAAAGGTTGTAGACGGCGGAATCGCGGAGGTAGAGAGCCTAGTCACCGACGAAGATGACTGGCTTTTTAACGCCACAAACTATCTGAAGTATTCGTCGACCGAAAAATGGGATATCATTCCTGCGGATGAACGCGCCGATCGTAAGACTTTGATCCAGGTCGCCAGCGACTATTTCGACATATTTGAGGATTACTCCGCCTTCTCCGAGGTTCCCTGGGGGATACCCTGTGTCCGCATCGAGGGGGGCGCGTACACCAATCCCCAAAATGACCCTAACCCGTCCTGCACTGTCGGGGTTCCAAAGGGAGGGGGCGTCCCCATGACAAACCGGCACTACATTGTCGATGTCGATATGGGGGCGGTTGTAGGCTACGTGGACTTCGGCGGAGCCGATGGTTTGCCGGACTACCACACGTTCCGGCTGGAAAACGAGAAGCTTCGTTACGTTCACACCATAACCGTGTGTCCTAACGGCTGCCCGAAGATTCCTTTGCCAAAAGACATGCCCAAACAGTAACTCTTCACCCGGCAAAGGAGATAACTAATCCCGTATCCGATATCGGATACGAACCAAAAGGAGGCTCCCAATGATACGCATCTCATTATCCATCTGTCTTATTGCAGCCCTGTCGCTGTTCATGGGCTGTAACACAGAGCCCAAAGCGACGGTTGAAGATACCGCAGTGACGGCTGAAGATACCGCGGTGACGGCTGAAGATACCGAGCCGACAATACAAGGTATATGGACGATCGAAGAAATGGATGTCGGCATAGGTGAAAACAGAAGAACCACGGTGCCCCAGGCGTTTATGATCTTTATAGGGGAAAAATACTACAGTGCAATCCGCGATTTCTCTCAGGAACCCCGCCCGGACTGGGGACCGGGGGCTCCGGAAGGAGGATCCGCCCCTTCCGTCTCCGGTTTCATGGCCGATGCTGGAACCTATGAATATGACGGATCCACATTTGTGGTCCATCATCAAGTCGCCATGATTCCAAACATGATGCGCGGAGGATCATCAATGACCTTCACGTGTGAAATGGAAGGCGACGACACCCTTATACTGAGTCCCCAATACGACAAGATGGTCATGCCTGGAATGCAGATGGCCCCTTCACCGGAAGGCAAGATGGCCTATGGAGACATGGCGGTCCGTTACAGATTCAAGCGCCTGGAGTAGCGAGGATAAAGAACATCCCCATTGGATATGTATCAGAAGTATTCAGGGCATCGGCAAGATGACTTGCGACTAAGGGTTCATTCTGTCGGAATGACAGGATTCCATTCCACCTTTGCGGCACCGAGGAGCGTTCCGGTCGCATATGCCAGGTCAATAAGTGCTATCTGATATTCAACAAGGGCAAGAATCTCCACCCTCTGTGCCTCTGCAAGGTCTGTCTGGGCATTCAGGACATCCGTGGATGTAACAAGGCCCAGTTCAAACTGTCTTTTTTCCGCCCTGTACTGCTCATTCTTAAGGATGGTTGTCTGCCTGCTGGCTAGTATACGCTGCCAATTCGCATCAAGCTTGTCGATCTGTTTGAGTACCTCGTATTTTATCTGCGCCTCTTTACTATCCCGGCTGGCCAACCTCTGGGTACGCTCGTAAATAGCCTGACGAAGCCTGCTCTTTGCCGCCTCATTTCCCAGAGGTATCGATACCCGAAGACCGAACTGGTGATCCTTAAACTCATTATCGAACAAGATGTCATACGAGTCGCTTCTTTCCGGACCCAGACCATTTATATTATATTTATAGTCCAGCGTTACCAGGGGAAGAGTCTGATTCTTATAGAAATCAATATTGCTGCTGTTCTTGGCTAGCTGCAGTTCCAGTTCAAGCATCTCCATACGGTTATCCAGGGCCTTTTCCACCATCCTGTTTGTGTCAATTTCATATCTGACAGGCTCTGGCGGAGATGCCGGTATTATGACTGTTTTTGTTTCCGTGCCAAGCCCTTTCTTGTTGAGCATACGTTTGAGATCCCTCTCCGTATCCCGAACATCATTCTCCGCATTAATTATCGCCTCAAGTTTCTCCGCAATACTTGCCCGCGTTCGAATCAGTTCAATCTGAGGTTTTGTCCCAACCTCCACGAAAACCTGTGTCTGCTCATACAAGGTTTCGGCCAATTCATACTGCTGCTTACGGACATCCAACAGCCTCCTTGCCGCGTACAGCCTCCAGTAAGCACGATCCACATCAGCAATAACACGTATCGCTTCAAGTTTTGTTCGGGCATCAGTGATATGCCTATCGTGTTCCGCGATCCGAATGGAGTACTCATTGACCCGTTTCCCGGCATTACGAAGAAGCGGCTGACTGATTGAAGCTGAAAAGTCAGACTCATAGGTAGGGTTATATACAGACCAAAAAGAGTTTGTCTCGGATAGGCTGTCAATTAAGTCGACCTTTATTTCCCCACCTGTTCGAAGCGGAAAGCTGACACCAAGGTCAGTGTAGCTATACTCCCTGCTTGATCCTTGTATGTCGAGTGTTGTCGCGACAGGCGTATCGGTCTTGGAATAGACCACATCAGCAGAAAATGTGGCCTCGAACTGTGCTTCTTCCTGACTTACACGCTCGGCTGCAATGGCCGGATCGATTAGTTGCACATGAAGGTCAAGATTGTTTTCAAGGACAAGGGCGCGGCATTCTTCAAGGGAAAGCTCAAGCTGGGACATTTCCGGATGAACCACATCCACTGTATCCGCTTTCCCCTCTGCCGCTTCTTCCAGATAAATGACATCTATCTCTCTTACCTCTTCCTGAGGGACAAAGAATTCCGGAGAAGGTTCATAGTAATCTCTTACGTATGAACATCCCCCCATAAAGAACAACGAGCAAATCATCGAAACCAGGAAAGTTGAAACAAGCCTTTTCAATAAAAACTCTTTTTTCATTTGAAATGCCTCCTCAATCTCCAAGCATCTTCTCCCGTCTTTCCACGCGGGAAAAGGTGAGAAGAGTGATTGCTGAAATAACAATAATAAACAGGATACGGTTCTGAATAGTGTAGGCGGATACTTCTGTCATATTTGAATCGAACGTCAGCGGATTAAAAAATGGAGATATACGATGATTGATGTGAGACACCATATTAATGCCGCCAGATTGGATTATGATATTGATAACCAAAAGAAGTGTGGTTGCCATGGCTCCGGATATCTCACTCCTAAAAAATGCGGCAAAGGCCATGCCCGCGACCATATAAAAGACAGCTGCCTGAAGAGCGCCGTAAAACAGGACAAATGGGAATGATGTGAACAGGACAAGAGTGAATATGGCCAGCAGCACCTCGCTGATCAGCAGCAGACAAAAGGATGCGGTCATCTTGGCAAGCCAGATTCTGTGGCTGCCACCAGGCACAGTATAAGCGACTTCCAGGGTCCTTCGATCCACCTCACTGGCTATTATCCGAATACCAAGGCCAATGGCATAGATCACCAGAGGCAGTCCGATAAGCCTCTGGACGTTTGCCGCCTCGATCCTAGTCTCCCGCCAGCCCATAAGAAGGAGAAACGCCTGAAATGCCGGCCAAAGCAGAGGGAGCAACACTGTGATATAGAAACGGCGTCCTGCTATCAACTGGATGGACAGGTGCGTGAGACTTAGATAGTCCATAATTCGTCCTGTAATTCTGTTCTTCAATGCCTCATAGCTCGCTTTCCAGAGGATTGGATCCCGTCACTCCTCGCTCTATCCCGCGTCCCACAAGCCGCAGGTATCCGTCCTGCAGGCTGGGTGAGATACTGCGTGCCTGAGGAAGAGGGGCTCCTGGACATAAGGCCCGTGTACGGTATAAGCCGTCATCTTCCGGAATCTGCTCCACGATCATAGCATCTTCTCTAATGTCCCTCTCCTCACCGGCTCTGATTCTGAATTCCCATACCATGCCTTCCGCTTCTCTGGCGAGCATGGAAGGCTTGCCGTCAAAGACTATTTTGCCTTCGGCCAGGACAATCACCCTTTCACAGGCCACTGCCACGTCTTCAACAACATGAGTGGAAAACAAAACCACTCTGTCTTCTGCTAATTTAGCCAGAAAGTTTCTGAATCGGATGCGTTCCCTGGGATCGAGACCCACTGTGGGTTCATCCACTATTATTATGGGAGGAAGCCGCAGCAGGGTCCGCGCAACCGCCACACGTTGCCTCATTCCGCCCGAGTACTCCTTAATCAATTTATCCGCCTGGTCAGACAGCCCAACCTCATCAAGAAGGGTTTCAACTCTCTCCTTTTTCACAATGCTATCGCCGATATCGTAAAGAAGGG
>CAYUYB010000066.1:0-10509 GCA_964449025.1 uncultured Desulfobacteraceae bacterium | reverse complement strand
CTCATGTTCTCCTATGTCCTTCACCTTCAACTCCATCATTCCGTCAGCCAGTAATATTGGATCTCCCGGCGATACTTCTTCGGGCAGGTACGGATCAGACACGGATACACGTTCATTGCTGCCCTCCATGGTCTCAGTGGTGAGTATAAAGGTATCGTTGGCTTTAAGTCTTATCCCCGGCTCCGGGATATGTCCTACCCTTATCTTGGAACCGGCAAGGTCCTGTAATATGGCAACCGGTTTGCCTAATTCTTTTGATATCTCTCTTATAGTAATAATATTCTTAAAATGTTCCGAGGAAGATCCATGGGAAAAATTCAATCGTGCCACACTCATTCCGTTAAGGATTAATTCCCTGATAACATCAGGCTTCCTGCTGGAAGGGCCTATAGTGCACACGATCTTTGTCTTGGGGATGGTATCATTCATTCATATTATCCTTTGCTTGGTAATAGTCTGCAAATTGCATGTTTTTAAGGAATGCGAAACGACCCATACAATGATCACGGAATGAAAACTTGCCCATTATACTGGTCTTAGAAAGATTCCGTGGTCAGATACTGGAGGACACCACGCCTTTTGCAACAACCTCGTATTCTATTGTCACCCTTTCTGGTGCAGAGGAGTCATATTTTAAAGAAGGCTGGCTGAGGATGGTTCGGACAGTCATACTACCGCTTTTTTTGATTGTGTCCAGAGAAACAGGTTCAGTATAAATAGTTGCGATATCTTTGAGTATGAGGCTTCCTCCAACCACAACGATTTTTGCAGGTTCAATGTCAACACTTGAAATAGAAAGGCCTTCAGCCAGTTTTCCAACCCAATCCACCTGGACAGGCAATTGCTTTTTAATGAGTTTGTCAAGAGTTACGTCCACAGATGGTGGCCTCACGTTTCTGAAAAATACCCCCGGTGGAAGCGAGATCTTTTCCGCCGGTATAGGGAATGTGTTACGGCCCACTGTTCCTTCACTTAGATCCACCGTTACCTTAACCTGGTTTGGCCCTATATTGTCCAGCAGGGTACTAGAACCGCTTAAATCCAGAAGCACACTGTTTGCCGAGGTATCAAGTATCTCCATATTCTGACTCCGGTTCATATATTCAAGATGGGCCTCAATAGTAATAAGGGTATCCACTCCCCTTGTAAAACTGAACCATATCGCCGCAATGAACAGAACAGATACAACAGCGGCAGTTGCGAATTCGAGCTTTTCCCTTTTTGCGTAATTAAACTGTTCCGGATGAATACCTACATGCTCGTTCAGCAATTCGATCAGTTCCGCCCTTTTTTTGATTTTATGGATCTGTAAACCTTTGGCCGCTATAATATCATTGGTCTCCTCCGAAACGGCAATAACGAGGCAATCTGCTGTCTCGGCCAGACCGAGTGCGGCCCTGTGACGCGTCCCGTAATATGAGGGAAGGTCTTTCCTGCGAGATAAAGGGAGTATAGCTCCCACCTGGGTTACACGGTCGCCCTGCACAACGGCCGCTCCATCATGGACGGGGTTGTCATGCCAGAATATGCTTGTTATCATTTCTCTGGATAACAGACCTCCCCATTTTATCCCGCTGTGAACAGTTTCCGATATGTCCTCTTTTCCCAAAAGGACGATCAATGCGCCGGCACCTCTTTTGGAAAGTTCAAAGACGCTGTCCACGATGGTTTCCACGGGCGTATCAATACCTTTTCTGGGAAATTCCCACAAAAGGGCCCTGTAGTTCTTTGTCTGGAGCACTGAACGGATTTCATTGCGGAAGATTACAATAATTATAATAGTCGCTACTCCTGTAAAACCTTGAATGGACCAACTGGTGACAATAAGCCCCAGCAAAGAGGCTATCTTTTGAAAGAACCACAAGATGACGATTCCTATAAGCACGGTGAAGACATTGGTCCCCCTGAAAAGGATGTACAGTCTAAAAAGGACATAGCTGATGAGCGCAATATCCACGACATCCTGCCACCGGATGCTTGAAGAAAGAAGGGTTAAATCATCCATAACCGTTAATCCGCGATACTGAATCTGACCGTGTAAAGGACGTTTTCTCTTTCATCTACAATCTCCACCCGCCAGGGCCCCTTATCTGTTTCTCGAAGTTGAATACTGCTCAGGGTAGCCCACCTGGGAGGATTCAAGGTAAGTTTAATTTTAGCGCTCAATTCATCCATAAAATAGTATTTATGATATACAAATGTCTTTTCCAGAACCGGATTAAAATCCGTGAAACATATTACCTTTCCCAGGGTCGAAGAAAACACAACCCCAGGGTTATAGGGGCTGCGGTTTCTGACCTCTTCGCACATGGCCGCTTGTACGAGTGTCAAAGTACTGCTTGCATTGCTTATTGGCAGAGTATCTTTACTCTGAGACACAGCGGCATTTGACAGGATGAAATTCAAAGTCAAAAATATTGAAAGACTCATAAAAATACACTTAATAACCTTAGTAGCCCTTAACCGTCTATTCAGGCAAGAGAAGGAATCTCGCAGTGCTCTAGCGCTCCTTTCTGATAGATTGGCGACAACAAGTATATTTTTGAACATCTATCTTCGACCCCTTTATCTTCGCTGTAGTTCTATAAAATAAAGCTTTGCTAAAATCAAAATATTTGCTTGTAAAACACATAAATAATCAGGATATTAAAGCCATAATACCTTTTCTCACAATCATTACCCCTATGGCTGCAAGGAGAAGGCTCGAAATTTTTGATAATGTCTTTGATCCGGCCTTTCCTAGAAATCTATTAATATAAGTAGAAAAGTAAAAGACGACACCCACAATCATTACATTTATGACTATTGCTATCGTCGTAAGCACAAATCCATATTCGTTCAGCAGGAGGATGGATGTGGTTAGAACAGCGGGACCGGTAATGAGAGGCACCCCAAGAGGCACAGCACCCAGGCTTTCGAGATCGATTTTCCTCTGCATCTTCTCGGTTGTTAAAAGATCGCTTATAGATATGATAAAAAGAAGAATTCCTCCAGCGATCATGAAATCGGAAACTGTAATTCCGAGCATATTAAGGATGGCTTTACCGGCAACCAGAAAAAGAAGGGCGACAATAGCAGCCGTGATTACTGACTGATAGATGATAGTTCGGATCCTCGGCGGCTCTATGTCCTGTGTAAAACTTACAAACATCGGCAAAACGCCTATTGCGTCTACCGCTATAAATAATGGAACGAAGCAAAGCCAGAATGATCTCATTATCTCCCCGCGATCCTTTTCCCTCAACTCTTTATTTTCAATTTTTCCGCGGATTTTTCATCCCATACCCTGATAAGATAATCCTTATTCTCTTCGAACCTGGCGGCCTGTTCCTCCACAAGGGCCTCCGCCTCCCTGGAAGACATGTCCCAGCTCTGACGCACAAAAGAGGCCACCCTGGCAAAATAAAGGGGCGTCATTATATCGAGAAGTTTGTTCCGGTTAAATGTCCACAGATGATAGGTCGCAGCCAGTTCATAAAGGATCTGAATCCAGGTCTCGATCTCTATACGAAAGTTCTCTAATTCCTTCCCCGCGAGCTCCTTTATCTGTTTGAAACAATCCGGGCAGAATATATCCTGGTATAGGGGGGAGAACTGCTGAAACCCTGTCCTGAAGCGGTCTATCATTAATTCCAGGTTAACCTGGATCGGCTCCGGCTCAAGATTCCCTTCGAATCCGAACATCTCGAGGGATTCGCTGCCCTTTATTGACTTCCAATAGCTTTCATAACGCTCCATAAGTAAAAAAAGTGCGGAAAGCACCTGCCTGAACATAGGACCGAGATGCTCTCCCGGGTCTTTGACATCGTGGATCTTGGCACCCAGATTCGATTGACATATTCTAAAACCCTGGGTTATCGCATTGGTGGTCATCCAGATGTCGATTCCGAAACGGGCCACGTCCGTATCCCACACATCCTGTTCCACATAAAATCTTGCTACATCCCTAGAGATAGCAAAATCGCCGCCTATCGGCTGTCGTATGCGCTTCCCGTAAAGGGCTCTGGTCAGGTTATAGACAATATTATTTGTTATAGTGGCGTCATACTTATGCCTGACATACACCGGGGAGACATACTGATAACCTTTCTCCAGTACCGGATCCAGAAGATACTTTACCCAGTCGGCTGTAATACTTCTAAGGTCGGAATCCACCATCGCGCACACCTTTACCTTGAGTCTTTCAGCAGCTTCAAATACCGATCTTAGGGCAGTACCCTTTCCGGCAGGCCCCCTATAGATTGACACGATCTTTTCCTGCCAGGGTTTGATCTCGAAATCCCTTGCCACCTCGCGTGAATCATCGGTAGAGCCACCGTCAGCGATCAATATGACGCATCTCTTGTCCTTGTAATGTCTGGCCAGACCGTGGGTTACCATCTGGATCACATGGGAGATAGTCGGTTCGTTATTGTAAGAGGGAATGCCCATCAGGATATCAGCGGTCTCTATCTCTTCGATCCGTTTTGAAGTGTACCCTCTCAGTGCCGTGTTATAATTCAATGGATTCTCCTCCGTTTACAGGGAGTCAGGATATTTCTGCAAGTATTCTATACCATATAACCAGTTAAATTAACAACATTAAATGGATTAAAATCTAATTAAATTTGAAATTTGATTAAAAAAGTCATAAATTTATAGAAATGGTTCATCCGGTTAAGACACCACCCAGACTGGCGGAATGCTTATGAGATAACACATAATCCTGGAATTGGGCCAAGTATGGGAGAGGACTCGCCCGCCTCGTTTCATTGTATGCAGGGTCACCGCACATAAACGAGCGCGTCCCTTAAAAGAGAAACTCATGGGCCATTATGCTGCTTATAATATGGCTTAATCTTTTACTTCTTCACGTATTCATTAACCGGGTAAACCATTAAAATTGGATTTCTGCATCTAAATTAAATTGTCCTACTTTAAGAAGGAGCGGCCATGGCTCATTCTTTAAAGGTGCTGTTTCTTTCCTCCGAGGTAACTCCTCTTGCCAAGAGCGGAGGACTGGGAGACGTGGCAGGCGCCCTGCCCCTCTCCCTGAAACATTACGGTGTTGACGTGCGTATAGCCATGCCCTTTTATCGCGTGGTCAAAGAGGCAGGATTTGATAAAAAGATCCTTACCCGGGATCTTGAGATCCCCTTTGGGTCAACTAATCTCAGGGCCGATATACTTGAGACCCGATTGGAAGATATCCCGGTCTATCTCCTGGAACGCGAAGATATGTATGACCGGCCCAACCTCTACGGGAATTCACGGGAGGACTATTATGATAATCTGGAACGATTCTGTTTCTTCGGACACGCTGCATTAAGGCTGGTTCAACATCTGGATTTCGATCCAGATGTAGTCCACTGTAATGACTGGCAGACAGGCCTCGTTCCATCTCTTTTAAAGGGACCATACAGCAAAGTGAAAGCTCTGTCGAACGCCACCTCTGTATTTACCATCCACAACATGGGATATCAGGGGATCTTTCCGGGGGACAGGATGGCTGTAACAGGGCTTCCTCTAGGTGACTTTTTCCATCCCGGGGGTATGGAATACTGGGGGAATATCAGCCTCCTTAAGGCCGGCATCATATATGCCGACGTCATAACGACGGTGAGCCCTACTTACGCTGTAGAGATCCAGAGTCCGGAACACGGCATGGGCATGGAGGGTATTCTCAAGACACGCGCAAGTTCCCTTTACGGGATCCTTAACGGGGCTGATTATAATAAATGGGACCCGGGTGTCGATGATTATATTAGCTCCAACTATTCAGCTGGATTCATGTCCGGCAAGGCAAGGTGCAAAGAGGCGCTTATTAAAGAGATGCGGCTTGACCCTTGCCTGGGAAAAAGGCCCCTGTGGGGTATTATCTCCCGTCTGGACGCCCAGAAGGGGCTTGATTTGGTGTTGAAGATACTGGATGATATCATAGGATTAGACACGGGTATAGTGGTTCTCGGGTCGGGGGATGAAAGGATTCAGGGATCAATAAGAAAGGCGGAAAAACGTCATCAGGGTAGGATGGCTGTATTCATAGGATTCAATGACTCCCTTGCTCATCGTATAATTGCGGGAACCGATCTCCTCATGATCCCCTCCAGGTATGAACCATGCGGGCTTACCCAGATGTACGCCTTGAGATACGGGACTATTCCCCTGGTTCGAGCAACAGGAGGTTTGAATGACACTATAGAGACCTTTGAGGAAAAAACGCGCAACGGTAACGGGTTCAAGTTCCGGCCCTATGATTCCGGGGCATTACTAGATGAAATAAAAAGGGCCGTACGCCTCTTTAAGAACAAAAGGTTATGGAAAAGGCTCATGCTCAATGCTATGGCCGCTGATTTTTCCTGGGAGAGGTCCGCAAAAAGCTATATGGATCTCTACAGCTCAATTTCCCAACGTTCTCACACGAATACCGTTCGCCAGCGAATTGTCTGATATCGTTGGAAATAATATTTAGTCCACCTATTGAAAAAAGCCCTAAGCTGTTTTTTGAAGGTAAAAAATGGGGCTTGTACACAACAGGTTCGTTGATTTGGAGGGTTCGCACAAAATATAGGACATAACCACAAAGGAGGTTCAATATGAAAGGATTATTTTTCATTCTAACGGCAATTTTCTTTTGTCTTTCCCTGTTTCCTATAGAGGTGGAGGCAGAAACGATGGCGGAGAAATATCTGGGCGAAACGCAGATGTGCCTTGATACAGCCTGGATTGAGGAAACGAGGGTATTGGATGATCGGACAATCCTGTTTGAAATGCACGATGGCACGTTCTATATCAACAGACTTCCCGTGGTATGCCCCGGGCTTAAGATCGCCGGTGGGTTCACTTACACCACATCAATCGGAAAGCTGTGCAAGCAGGATAACATCGAGGAATTTTGGCCAGACGATGGCCCTAAAAATACAGCCCCGCTGGGAGAATTTGTGCAATTTAGGGAAGAAGGCAGAATCGATCAAGTCGTAAAACTCCTTGCTGGTGGGCTTTTGAAAGATATTGTTGAGGAAGGCGCTTTCAAGGAGGCGTTCCCTGAGAAAAAATAGAACATGAAAAAGGCGCCAATACTATAATAGTAGGAGGAAACCGTAACCCTCTTATTTTGAAATAGGGTCCTATCGTCAACGAATGCATGATGCTTCATACGATTAATGCATCCTGTTAAAGACTTTTGCAGATAAGCCTAAACCTTTTTCGAGTATTCCAAGATAAACTTTTCAGTCATTTTAAATGGCTTGTCGCCTGGAAACTGACGGGGCAGATGTTCACATAAATAACCCTAAGGCGCAATCAATACACCTCCTAGTTTTTTGTCCAGGGCAATTTTTGAGCACCTTGCGGAATCTGTAGTAACACCAATGGAATTGGGCGAGTCCTCCACGGATAGCCGTAATTCGAGATTCATATCCAAATCGCCGAACAGCTTCTCTTCCATTCTCAAAAAACAGATCTTTTTATCTTTTTGCCATGTGACATAATCGCTGGGGCCGATGTGGATATTCTCGTGCTCTACCCGGCACCTGGCAACGGATTGAACTGCTTCGGTCTTGAATATCTTTTTCGAAACCAGAAATTATCATTATTGAAAGTCCGAATGCAGGCCCTGCCTAAAACCCCAGAGGAGCTATCAGTGCCATACACAATCCTAGAAGGGTAAGAAGCTGATCGGATTTCTTGAAAAACCTCACCAAGAAGGGCATTATGCACCATCCTAGAAACCCGCATACCAGTAGAGCCATATAACTGTTAGGAATATACATGATAATAGGTCCTTTTTTAAAAACATGGATGTTATGGCTATCGGGTACTCAAGGGGCGATATATTAACTTATATCATTGTTATTATTAAAAATGTTTCTTTTAGTCCCTTTTTGCATCACCATTTTCGCCCAGATTGAGCGATAGGCATCGCGAACCTTTTGTGTAGGGACAAAAGATAGTAGTTTTCCCTTTCTTCAAGGACCTGTTTTGATAATACCGGCTAACGAAAACGAAGGGAAGGCGGTATCTTTAGAAGGATACCCGGGCTGAGAAAGCTATTCACGGTAAGACCATTATATTGAGCAAGCTTCTCCTTCTCTTCCCGGGAATTGAAATATTGAATGGCGATTTCATCCCAGCTCTCCCCCGTAGATACCTCGTGCACCCGCATACGTGGCGGATGAATCGCAGAAATCTCCTCATGTGAAAGAAAATCCAGCCCTGATATCATGGATTCAAACAGGGGTTGCAGTTTCTCGAACATCTCCTCTTTTGCCAGCCCAATCATCGAAAAACCATTATACTCTCTAGTGAAGGCAAAAAGCTGGACCTTAACAGGGCCTAGGGAGTTCGTTCTTCCTTTATATGTCCCTGCCATGGCCCCGTAGGATATAATATTCGTCTCGGTCGTCTTTGATATTATTTTTAGCCCCTGCCTTGTCAGCAATTCCGAGAGTTCCCCAAAATAGGCCTCTGTTGTCTTCTGTTTCCGCAACGGCTGGATATCAAAATAGACAAACGATTTTGCCTTGCTGTCGGCAAAAATCGCCGTATAATCATGGTTGTTGATCTGTACCTGCCATTCCTTAGGGATGGGAATGCTGAGCAGAAACTCCTTATTAAAATAGCGTTCTCCGCTTACCAGCTCGGTACCGTTGTACTCTCCCACGGCCAATCCTTCCAAAAGCCGAATAAATGCGTTTCTTCTGATATCCCTGTTCAGGATATGTGGATCCTGATTAGAGATTTCCTCCAGTTGATCGTTCAATAGTCCCAGGCGCTCGCTTGTGGGCGGATGGGTCATAAACCATATGTCAAGCAGGTCCGGTTCACTATCTTCCAGGCCCTGTATCTGTTTCATTACAGTGATTGAGGCCTTGGGATTATAACCTGCTCTGGTCATGTACTTAAGGCCCAGATAATCTGCCTCCCTTTCGTCATCACGGGAGAACTTGCTGAATGCCAATATGGAACCCAGATCGATCAAAGTCCCGTAATCCTGAATCGCACCCTGAGTGGCAATCTGAGCACCAAGTAATCCAATATTTAGAAGCTGCGTCTTGGAAATCTGGGCTGCCGAATGTCTCGCAGCCACATGTCCTATCTCGTGCCCTATAACAGAAGCAAGATCATCAACAGAGTTCATCCTTTCCAGCAAACCTCTATGTACATATATAAACCCTCCGGGCACGGCAAAGGCGTTGAAATCAGGCGTATCCACGATTTCCGCACGGTAGACAATATCCGCTCGATCGCTGTTCCGACCGATATTCTCTGTAATTTCCTTAACCTTGGCGCGAAGCTCCGGGAGTTCCAAATATAACCCCATCTCGCCCCGTACTTCCTTGTCCACCTGTTGCCCGATCTTAAATTCGCTCTCTTCGGAGACCAGCATGAGCTCCGTTCGACCGGTAGCAGGATTGGTAGCACAACCCCATAAAAGGTGAAGGCCGACCACTGCCAAGATTTGCCCGATTGTAAACGCCTTGAAGCGTAATAGAGAACATCTGGATACTATACCTATCATTTGATAATGACCTCCATGCTGTAATCATAATCATTTCAACCACATTTTACCTGAAAATTTTCCTAAAAAGGTGTCTCGTTAGCTTTTCCGCTTTATTCCCCCTGCCTTTTTTCCTATATACCTTCAATACGTCGATCAAGTAATGACCCTATGGCCTTAAAAAATCCCACCTGTGATCTTCATAAAACGATCCAGGAAGTCGGAACGTAAAAAGGCCTAGCAAGCGGACAATAGATTTTACGATGAACCGTGAACAATGGGCAAGTCAAAAAGAGATACAGGGACTGGCGGAGAGAGAGGGATTCGAACCCTCGGTGGAGCTTATAACCCCACACTCGCTTAGCAGGCGAGCGCCTTCAGCCTACTCGGCCATCTCTCCGTGCGACAAGGTATCGTGGTGGCGGAGGGAGTAGGATTCGAACCCACGGAGCTTTCGCTCAGCGGTTTTCAAGACCGCCGCCTTAAACCACTCGGCCATCCCTCCATAATCCTTAACAAAAAACCTAATATTATTTGCCAAATATATCAAGCCATAAAGGCATAAAAATGTATTTCAATAGGGTAAAAAAACAAATAAAAGATTAAACCCTATCATAGGCACATGATAATCCATGGGGCTCTCTTTTAAGGGTCCAAAATATTAACAGCGTGCCAACTGCGTAACGTGTCACCCCGCCGGCTGGAATCCATATAACTGTATTCTTGAAAAGAACCAGGAGTGACCGGATACGGGGATATCTTTATCCGGGACTATCCTTTTTGTCTCATGTGTCAACCAACCCGCAAGTAAACCCGTACCTTTTGGGCCTAGACTGGGGGCTATTTTGAGGGTTGGCAAAATATTAAACCATCACATTAGATATTATGGCTAATACCCTTAAATTTATTATTATCTTACTGAATTATCTTTCATTATTCGAATCGTTTCCGCATAATCCTCGCTATGAAATATAGCGGAACCAGCCACGAATATATCCGCACCCGCAGATGCCACAAGGCCTACTGTTTCA
>CAYUYB010000065.1:0-10708 GCA_964449025.1 uncultured Desulfobacteraceae bacterium | reverse complement strand
TCGCGTTGGGGTCCTTGCCGGCGATCTCATTTACCTGTTTGAAAAAATCATCATCCCATTCTTCTGGTTCCACACCTTTTCTCGCCATATCCCTGAGTCGTTCTTCCAGGGTGTATATCTGCTCAATGTTAAAAAGGAACCATGGATCAATATGGGTCAGTTCATGGATTCTTTGGATATTGATACCTTTCTGAAACGCCTCACGGATATAGAATAGCCGGGCTGAGCTGGGATAGACCAGCCTTTCTTCAATCTGACAATGATCGGAATTCTGCTCGGCGTCTTCAGAGCCATCCGGACTCAGACCTGATTTACCTATCTCCAGTGATCTGATCGCCTTTTGAAGTGCCTCTTTGAAAGTCCTTCCTATGGACATGCTTTCTCCCACTGACTTCATGGATGTTGTGAGCCTGTCCATTGTCCCGGGGAACTTCTCAAATGTCCATCTGGGGATCTTTACCACACAATAATCAATGGCTGGCTCGAAGGATGCGGGTGTCTCGCGCGTTATGTCGTTTGTTATCTCATCCAGCGCATAACCTACGGCCAGCTTGGCCGCGATTTTTGCTATAGGAAATCCTGTCGCCTTTGACGCGAGGGCCGAACTTCTGGACACCCTCGGATTCATCTCTATAACCGCCATTTCCCCATTATCCGGATGTACGGCGAACTGGATATTAGAACCGCCTGTCTCCACACCTATCTCCCTTATGATATCAACAGCAGCATTACGCATGACCTGATATTCCCTGTCCGTGAGGGTCTGGGCGGGAGCTACCGTAATACTGTCACCGGTATGTATCCCCATGGGGTCGAAGTTTTCAATGGAGCATATAATAACAACGTTATCCTTAAAATCCCTCATTACCTCCAGTTCATATTCTTTCCAGCCTATGAGGGACTCTTCCATTATTATTTCGGAAATCATGCTGATATCAAGGCCGGCAGCGGCCAGTTCCTCCATCTCTTCCCTGTTATACGCCACCCCGCTTCCTATACCTGCCAGTGTGAAGCTCACCCTTATAATAAGAGGGTAACCGATCTTTTCCGCCGCATGCCTTGCTTCATCCATGTTTCTGGCTATAGCGCTTCTGGGGACCCGCAGGTTTATACGATCCATGGCTTTCTTGAAAAGCTCCCTGTCCTCGGCCTTTTGTATGACAGGGACAGACGCTCCTATTATCTCCACTCCCAGCCTCTCTAATAATCCTGTCTCCGCGACTTTAACCACTGTATTTAGTCCCGTCTGCCCCCCAAGGGTGGGAAGCACGGCCTGGGGTCTCTCCCTTTCAATTACCTTGGCAACGATCTCAGGAGTTATAGGTTCGATATAGGTGCGATGGGCAATCTCCGGATCCGTCATTATGGTCGCGGGGTTACTGTTTATCAATACTATCTCGTATCCCTCTTCCATCAAGGCCTTACATGCCTGGGTACCGGAATAGTCAAACTCACAGGCCTGGCCTATAACGATAGGGCCTGATCCGATAATAAGTATTCTCTCTATATCCGTGCGTTTCGGCATGGTGTCACGCGTCCCCTGTAAACGCACCCGTCCCGCTCTCTCCGGTTTAGGTTAAAAGCTGAGGGCCAGGTGCCCGGATCATCCTCCCAAGAATTACCACACGACCCGGATCTACCTACTTATGTTTTTCCATTAGGTTAATGAAACTGTCAAAAAGGTACCCGCTATCATGCGGTCCGGGCGATGCTTCAGGGTGATACTGCACGGAGAACAGCGGTAGCCTTTTGTGGATAATCCCC
The DNA here is from genome assembly GCA_964449025.1 of uncultured Desulfobacteraceae bacterium. Lineage (GTDB taxonomy): Bacteria > Desulfobacterota > DSM-4660 > Desulfatiglandales > HGW-15 > CAYUYB01. The sequence goes on along the minus strand of CAYUYB010000065.1, from coordinate 8,944 downwards.
TCCAGGGTGCCGTCGTTAAGATTGATGTGACTCAATTCAATCTCCGGGTCCTCAAGAGAGTCCATATCCACGCAAAACCCGTGGTTCTGGCTGGTTATCGCCACCTTGCCTGTGGAAAGTTCCTTCACAGGTTGATTTGCTCCCCGATGGCCGAACTTCAATTTAAAGGTTTTCCCCCCCAAGGCCAAGCAGACCAACTGGTGGCCGAGACATATGCCAAAGATAGCCCTCCTTCCCATCTGCCCCTTAATAGTCTCCACAGCATAGGTGACCGCGGCAGGATCACCCGGACCGTTGGTCAATAAAAGCCCGTCTGGTTCAAGCAAATCTATAGTCTCTGAATCTGTATCCGCCGGCAACAGCAGGACACTGCACCCCTTCTTTTCCAAGGATCGCAGAATATTGTATTTCACCCCGTAATCCACGGCAACAACGCGCCGGAGTCGGCTATGGTCCCTCCATTTGAATCTTTTCAGGTCTTCCTTGAGCTCAAGAGCCCTGCCGTTTTTCCATAACATGGGTGTCTTGCAGGTGACCTCCCTTACCAGGTCGCGGCCTGTCATCCCGGGCGCCTCTCTGGCCCTGGCAATCAGTGACTCAGCATCAATATCCTTTGTGGATACAGCGGCCTTCATGGCGCCCTGCAACCTGATGTGCCTGGTCAGGGCCCGGGTATCGATTCCCTCAATCCCCGGGATATGGTTTGCCCTGAGATAATCCCCGAGAATCATCTTGGAACGCCAGTTGCTGGGCCTTCCCTGGTATTCCCTGACAAGCAACGCGCCTACCTGTATACGGTCTGATTCCATGTCTTCGTAATTTATGCCGTAATTACCTATTAAAGGATATGTCATGACGACAATCTGACCGCGATATGACGGATCTGTAAGGATTTCCTGGTAACCCGACATGCTTGTATTAAAGACAACTTCACCCACGCATTCGCCGTGTCCGGTGAAGGAATCACCAGCAAATACTACCCCGTCTTCCAATGCTATTAATGCCTTAATGGTCATCCTGTTGCCCTGCAGAAACTCGGGGTCATCGGTATGGCCGTCTCCGAACATGATCCTCCCCATTCCTCAAGGCCGCTCTCGTTTATTATTTCGGCCTGTCCGGGCACGACCTTTCTGTAAACTTCAAAGGGACTCCTTATATAGCCATTGACCGTCAAAAGATCTCTCTCAATGTGAATACCGAACAGTCGCTCATTTTCCTCAAGATAGGGTAGGATTAATCGCCAGTCTTTATCCTCCAGGGATACAATATCACCGCCGTTTAATTGCTCATTATCGACCATGCGAAAAGGATCCCTCACATATATAGCCCCTCCAGAAGCCAGGGAAAAAAGGTTGGATCCCGGATAGGGAGTCGCCTGTGCGACTATCCTGCCATCGTGACGAAACTCCATACCGTTAAGGATAACAAACCCCCCTCCATTAAGGGGGTCCCCAGCCATAAATGATTCCGCCAGATAATCCAGGCATGTCCCGTTTATTATCACCCTGGGCCTTCCCACGGCATTGATGAGCGGTCGGCCCGCCGCATTCCCCATTACATAAACGTCACCCCCCTTCGCCCCATACATGAACGTCTGTCCCACATCCCCGTATATCACCATCTTGCCTGACTTCATTATTTGTCCCAGTTGATCCTGCCCGTTTCCATGCAAACTGATGGAGAGTCCGTCTATGCCCGACCCGAGATAATCTCCCGGGTTGCCATAGACGTCTATCCTTACATTGCTGGAATCCGGGCCAAACCCGCATCCATGGAAACGCTGCCCTCTTAAGCCAAAGACAATAAATCGCCTCCAGCCTCTTAAATAAGCCTCCGCCATAAGACGGCTGTCGCAACTGTCTCCTTCCGGCGGGAAGAGAGAGGCATCGATCACCATGACCCTGTCACTGTCTGCCGGACCTCTGAAAAATTGTCTCGATTCCCAGTCAATCAACCGATAGGCGCCCTTGACTTCTTCATTGTCAAGGGACGGCAAATGACGGAATATATTTTCCATGGTCTGGTTTGTCATCTGCAGGATGGAACGACGCCTTTTATCCCCTGTCGGATAACGATGGTCTATAAGGCCAGTCAGTGTCTGTAGCGCTACCTCCAGATGGGCGTCCCCCTTGAGTGCCCATGACCTAATTTCCTTGAGTGACTCCATGATAGAGCCATAGTCCCATATCCCTATCCCTTGCTTCATAAACTCATAAAGGGAATCAGGACGCTGGATTTCAAAAAATTCGGATATCCCTGCACCCTCCCTCCTATCACGCCCCATGAAATAGTGAACGCTCCCCGGAAGATAAGCTATTTGGTCATCTTGGCCTTTGACCTGTCGCCCGAATTTATCAACGCAGGTTAATGTCCGGTCGGGGTAACCAAAACTCCTTTTATCCAGGTTGAAAATAAAGGCCCCCCCATCTGTGTGACTTCCGCCACGGGCGTTCCAGTAAATATCCGCCCTATCTCCCACCCTGGGATCTTCCTCGGAAAGACTTCTTAGGGTGGCATCAATCGCCTGTTGCTCCGAGCATATCAATCCCACCTGGACCTGTCCCTCATGTAAGGCGAACACCTGGGGCCTTAGCATGGAGGTGTCGGTGATCCCGATTAATTGGAGTCTCTGCTCTTCCGTATCGTTGCGGGCTATGATAAAAAACCATGGCCCGTCAGGAGACGCGTGTATATGAGACGCCTGAATAGCCCTGTATATCTCTTGCTTAAGGGGCGATAATCTATCGAAGTCTCTCTCCATAGTAGGTGCCAGGGCCTCAATAGCATACTCTAGGGGATAACCGTAGGTCCTGGTATAGAGATCAAAGAGTAGCGCTGAAAGCTCGGTGTCCGTCAGAAAAAGGGGATGCATATTTTTTTGTCTGAGATATTCCGCGACAGAATGGTAGTTCGCGAAGTCTCCATTGTGGACAAGCGCCTCATTCATGCCTATAAAGGGATGAGCTCCAGCGGGATGCCATACCTTTCCCCTGGTGGGGTACCTCTGATGCGCGATCCAGATATGCGCCTTGAAATCATCGAGTTTATAATACCTCACCACTTCCTCGGCATAACCCACCACCTTAAGGATAAAAAAATTCCGGCCATGGGAAAGCACGAACGCCCGCTGTTGTCCAAACGCGTCATAATACGTCATGTTTATCCGGAAGCTATTCTGATAAACAAATTCGTCCTCCGCCTTGCGAATCGAAAGGTCCTCAAGTTGGTTTCTGGTTACAAAATCCTTCAGGACACTGGCCCGTACCCTTACAAAAAAGCGCCATACATCCGGAGGCCGTTTATAGAGCCCGGGCAAATCACGGTAGTCATCAATACAGGGTATCCTCTCCGAGAGATCCACATGGAAAAAAGGGTCAATGAAACGGCTTTTCAGATCATCAATCACACCTTGTTCAAGAATAGCCACCTGAAGAATATAGTCGTCCTCCAGGATCTCCTTAGAAACGCCCAACATCCTGTGATCAAAACCCATGGCCGCGATCCCGCCACCTCGACCATTGCCACGGTTATGCATCTGTCTGGAAGGTTCAAGGATATGTTTTCCCCTGACAGCTATATTACAGGCAAAACCTGTGACCCCGCAGCCACCTTCGTCCTCCGCCCTATTGACCCCTTTATAAGGCAATCCCCGGAATAATCCTTTTCTGGATTGAATAATGTTTCTGATGTCTCTATCCCTTAACATGATCTTCGTCCCAATTAATCAGCCTTTATCTTCATCTTCCAATGTAATCCAGATGCACCAGGCAATCAGTCCGTCCCACCAGTTCCTTAACGCTTTTCATGCCCAGCCGTCTCAATATGCGGGTCAACTCCTCGCGCCATGCTGTGTACATATTGATAATCCTCTGGGTTCCCCATTCAACGTCCATGAGTTCCATCAACTCGGGGTCAGTTGTGGCGATACCCCTGGCACACCCCCTCCCCCTTTCACAGTTATGGCATCTTACGCACTCCAGGGCCACTAGGTCCGATGTTCCTGTGCATACGCCATCCGCGCCCAGCGCTATTATCTTGACCGCATCATGGGGTGTCCTTATACCGCCACCAGCAATCAGTGTTATCTTATCCCTTACGCCCTCTTCCTTTAAGAACTTATGCACCTTTGGAACGGCGTACTCTATAGGCATGGCGATATTCTTTTTAGCTATTTCGGGTGCCGCGCCAGTACCTCCGTAACTCCCGTCAAGATGTATTATGTGAGCCCCAGCGTAATAGCTGCCCACGGCAACCATATCCACATCGGCGGGCGTGGAAACCTTTACAGACACAAGTGCCTGTGGATTAACGCTCTTAATCCAGTCCACGTGTTTTTTGTGGTCCTCAACGGAATAGACACTGTGGAAAGGAAAGGGTGAAAAAAGAGGGTATCCAGCAACAGCCTCGCGCATCCGTGCCACACCAGCCGTAACCTTGTCTCCAAGAAGGTGCCCTCCCAGACCCGGTTTGGCACCCTGGGCATATTTGAATTCGACTATTTTCACCCTCTGGATAGTCTCCTCCCGCACTCCAAAAAGGCCGGTAGCCACTTGAGTGATCACATGGTCATCATAAGGCTTGAGTTCATCCGGATATCCTCCCTCCCCGGTAGAGCAAAAGGTGCCCACGGCGGCCGCGGCCCTGATCCTGCTCAGCATTGTGGAAATGCTCACTGATCCATAAGACATTCCACCCCCGTAAAATGGCACGGGAATCTTTATCTTGTGGGCATGGTCATCTCTTCTGTTCAACGCAACGGAAAGATCCACGTCATCGCCACGGCCCGGAGGTTCCTTGTCCGGATTCTTTTTTAAGATAATACGCAGCTTGTCCAATCCTCCTTCGGACTTGCCCACTTTATATTCAAGCCCCCCTGGGGGCACCCTCCCGAACTCAGCCATATACCAGGTACTGACCAGGAGGTCAGGCGTCCACCTGAAGTCTCCCATTGTATCGAATGTGGGATTTCTCCTGAGCGACAGTGCTCCAGCGGGACACTCAAGATAACAAGGCTCAGCACAATCCTCTCCCACGCACAGATAATTGTTCTTGCTAAAGATCTTTCCTCCCCTCATTATATTGACACCGTATTTACATACCTCCACGCATCTGCCGCAGGATATGCATTCATCGCTCCTGTCCAATCTGTATTTACAGATCGGATTTCTAAATCTTGAGCCGGTCCGAATAGGTTCAGTCCATTGGAAACTGTCATTATTCAAGTTCACAACCTTCCCCCATTTCATTAAGGGATAAAAATATCTCTTTTTCCATGTCTTCGAAAAAGATGGCCCTTCCTACCTCTCCCCTTAAACGTCGTATATCCCTTATGCCCATAGCTCCCATTAACTCCAGGAGCTGGTTATGCCATGAGCCCATAATATTTATGGTCCTCGCCGCGACCCATCCAGAAGATGCACCTTCTATCCGAACGGGGCATGGAAGCCCTATTTTGCAACGGCCGCACATCCGGCATTCCAGTGCGATCAGGATAGGAAAATCAATAAACACGGCGTCCGCTCCGCAGATAATGGATTTTGCAACATGTTCGGCCATAGCCAAACCGCCGCTCGAAAAGATTGTCATCCGGTCTCGAAGGCCAGCGTCCACCAGCGCGTTGTGCACGGACCGCAAGCCATCCTTAAGGAAGCGGGACCCATCACCTTGCATCCTGCCGTTAAAGTCAGCCTCCAGATCAATAATCGAACATCCTGATTTCCAAGCCGACAATACCTTCCCAGCCGCCTTATCCCCCAGAGGGACTCTTAGGCATATCATGGCAGATGGAAATATTTTGCCAATCTCTCCTATTGCCTTCTCATAATCTTCGTCCCACAGGAGTTCAACAATCTCTATCTTTTTATTCACCCTCTCAGGCATGCTCCCTGAAGAGACCACTGGCATCAAACGACCCGGGATACCGTCCAATGTATGGCTATTCATATCCAAGGGTAGGGCCAGAAATGTCCCCAATCTTTCGGCAGCCATGGCCCACCCTCTTATGGTCTCTTTATTATAAGACCCGAATGAAGGCACCCTCATTATTATAGGGAGGGGAATATGGATAAGCCCGGGAGGCTCGCTCCTCATCTCTCCATTCTCCGTGAAACATAAGTGCGAGGGCGTCTCTCCGATATCAACCCCCGTGCTTATGTACTCCCTCCCATGTATCCCGTCTCTGGTAGGCCTGATTATCTCGGACATGTCTGTCCACATGGAGTCAAAACCCGGTCCGCTGAAAGGGCCCGGATAACCAGCGCCTGATACGGGTATCTTGCCGGTCTCGGCCTGCCACCACAAACTGGCTATGATATCAGGGGTCCAGTGAGAATCTCCCATGGCCTGGTACTCCGGATTCAAGGTCTTATGGATAAGTTCTTTGGGACAGCCCTGCACACACCTAAGACAGTTCATGCACTGGTTATCGATGGAATCTGTCATCTGAACAGGATCCAACCCCCGGTTATCAAAGACATTATAGATACACTGATCTTTCACGCACTCAACGCATTTCAGACAGCCCTCTTCCCACGCCATAATGCCTGATCTGGTGACAGGCCTAAACCTATGGGGTAGCGGCCTGGTATGTATCATGTATCTTGACTCCATCGTGTCACTTCATCTTTACAGGTTATTACAGAATCCTATTCAGTTAATCTTATCTAAAAAGCTAATAGCTAATAGCTAACTGCTAAAAGCCCTTAGCTTCAGGCCTAGGCAAAAGGCCCGCCCTTTCAACTATCTCCCCCACGACCTCTTCCCGCTCAATAGCCATGATGTGAACTCCCTTTACTCCATCTATTTCTTTCAGCCGCTGTATGGTCTCCACACAGATCCTAATGCCCTCCCTTTTCTGCTTTTCCTGTGTAACTCTTTCCATCCTTCTAATAACGTCATCAGGGACTTCTATCCCCGGGACCCTGCTGTTCATATACCTGGCCATCCCAGGGGACTTCAACGGAGTTATGCCCCCTATTATATATACCTTATCGATCAGCCCCCTCTCCCGGGCCATGTCCATCCATCGCTCGAATCTCTTAAGGTTGTATATGCATTGCGTCTGGATAAAGTCGGCGCCAGCCGCCACCTTTTTTGCCAGGCGAACCGCCCTGAACTCAAGCGGATCGGCAAAGGGGTTAGCGGCTGCCCCTATGAAAAGAACCGGCGGATCTGTCAAGACATCCCCGCCTATTATCCTCCTCTCGTCCCTCATGTTCTTTACCACCTGTATAAACTGGATCGAATCCAGGTCAAACACCCCCAGGGCCTGTGGCTGATCCCCGAAGACCTGGTGGTCTCCTGAAAGACACAGCACGTTTCTTATGCCTATGGCTGAAGCCCCCAGGATATCGGACTGCAAAGCGATCCTGTTACGGTCCCTCACCACCATCTGGAGGACCGGGTCGATACCTTGCCTTTTTAAAAGACAACACGCCCCCATGCTGGACATACGTACCTTTGCGGTCTGGTTATCCGTGACATTCAAAGAATCCACCTTACCTTTCAGCAATTCAGCCTTCCTGATAAATTCTTGAGGATCAGCCCCTTTGGGCGGGCTGCATTCGGCGGTTACCGCGAATATTCCCTTCTCCAAAACAGTCTTTAATGCGCTTATCCCGTTCATTCTTGCTGATCCTCCCTGATAATCTTCCTGGGGCCGACTCCCTGTTTCTTAGACCAGTCCTTGGGAGGATAGATCATTTCAAGCCGATCAATGGTTTTGGAGGAAGATAACCGATCGATTATGGTCTGCCATACACACGGAATATCAGGATCCACTTCGCACCTGCCGTTTACGGACCCCCCGCAGGGCCCGTTTAAAAGGTGCTTGGGACAGCGCGCCAGGGGGCATAGACCCCCGAAATCGAACAGTATACAATCACCGCATCCTATACAGTTCTCAAGCCAGTATCCCTGGTCTCTGGTCTCCCCCAGAAATTCCGTGTTAAGGGCGGGTATAACAGGTATGCCAGGGAATACCTCTGCCACAACCTGAACTCCCGCTCCGCACCCCAGAGAGAGCACCGCGTCGTAATCATAGATTATGTCATCCAGGGGAATAACGAAATCCCTGACGCATTGCCTGTCCAATGTCTTTTCATCAATTATCCTGCCCCTACCCTCAATCCTGCTGGCCATGCGGAGGACCGAGGCAAGGGCCGCGGTCTCCTTTTCCCCTCCTGCCGAACACTCGGCAACACAGGAACCGCACCCCAGGGCCAGGATACGTTTGAAAGGGGCGATCATCTGCCTGATCTCGTCTATGGGTTTTTGCTCCGCTGTGATCATTTCTTATCCCCCTCCTCTCCCGCCCTCCTTTCTCCGTGCAGGGGCGATGGCGGCAACCCCTTTATCATTCCTATAATCTCCCCCACATGCTGTTCCAGGGTCCTTTTGTCACCCCTCGGCCTAAAAACGATTCCCATCCTCCCTGTTTCCAGGCCTATTCCTCTAATAAGATATCTCGCCCTTTCAACCCTCTTTGCCGCCCTCCTGTTGCCCTGTAAATACTGGCATGCCCCATCCGGGCACGCCAGGACGTAGACCATGTCCGCAAACCCTTCAAGGGCCATCAACAGATGCGATACCTCCACCCTTCCGGCGCACGGCATAGGATACAGCCGAACAGTCTCACCGTATCTCTTTTCCAGTTCCTGCCTGTCCTTCTCCTCGCTCCCCGGGGTATTCCGGCAATAAAAAAGGCATAGAACAGGTCCCGGTCCCCTTATCATTCCACCACCTTTTCCTCTTTCCCAAAAACCTTTCACCCTCAACATCCATCCAGCACCCCCCATCCTATCTCCCTTTTTTATCCGCCTTCACAGAAGACCAAGGGTTTGCCCGTGGGGCTCCAACCAAGATTAATAAATCAAAAAGGCGTCTCACTCTCCGAAAAAAGTTCGACGCCCTTGTCGATGTCTGTCTTTGGTCTCAGGCACACCTT
>CAYUYB010000064.1:0-11040 GCA_964449025.1 uncultured Desulfobacteraceae bacterium | reverse complement strand
CATGCTTCTCCGCTCGGTTCCCATCAGCACTTTGTCTTTGGCGTCCTCAAAGTCCAGCATCTCAACCTTGTCCTTGCCTCTCCTCGCCGCCATGAGCGCGGCCTCATTCACCATGTTTTCCAGATCAGCGCCTGTGAAACCAGGTGTTCCTCTAGCAAGGATAGCTATATCTACATTATCCGAAAGGATAGTCTTTTTTGTGTGCACTTTAAGTATCCCTTCCCTGCCTCTAATATCCGGAACGGGCACCACTATCTGTCGGTCAAATCGCCCGGGTCTCAAAAGTGCGGGATCAAGGACATCGGGCCTATTGGTAGCGGAGATAAGGATTACGCCCTCGTTTGATTCAAAACCGTCCATTTCCACGAGAAGCTGATTAAGGGTCTGTTCCCTTTCATCATGTCCCCCGCCCAGGCCCGCTCCCCGATGGCGGCCAACAGCATCTATCTCATCAATGAAGATTATACAGGGGGCGTTTTTCTTGCCCTGTATAAAAAGGTCCCTTACCCTGGACGCTCCGACCCCGACAAACATCTCGACGAAGTCCGAACCGCTTATGCTGAAGAAAGGGACACCCGCTTCTCCTGCTATGGCCCTGGCTAGGAGTGTTTTGCCACTACCAGGAGCACCGACAAGAAGCACACCTTTGGGTATCCTGCCTCCTAATCGCGTAAATTTTTTTGGATCACGCAAGAATTCAATAATCTCCTGGAGTTCTTCCTTGGCCTCATCGATGCCGGCAACATCGTCAAATGTCACCTTTTCCTGTGAATCGCTCATCAGCTTGGCGCGGCTTTTTCCGAAGGAAAGGGCCTTGCCTCCACCTGCCTGCATCTGGCGTAGAAAGAATATCCAGATGCCCAAAAGTAACAGCATTGGAATCCATGAGATGAAAATCTGAAACCATTGAGAAGTCTCTTCGGGTTTTACAGATATCTTGACGTCGTTACGTCTTAGTATCGGTATGAGTTCGTTGTCCTGAGGAGCGAATGTCTTAAAGGGGCCTTGTGAAGAAGTCCCGGTAATATTCTGGCCCTCAATAACTACCTGGATAACGTTCCCGCTTTCTACCATGCTGAGAAAATCGCTATATCCAATGGTCGAACTGGTCTTATCCGGCTGTTTGAAGACCTGAAATAACATGATCACCATCAGGCTTATGACCAGCCACAGGGCAAGGTTCTTGTAAAAAGGGTTCAACTGACAAAGACCTCCTTTTAGGTTGAAAATAACATAATTTATTATAGCATCATTATTGTCTCTTGTAAATTTAAATAACACCCTGACCCACATGGGGCCAGGATCTGTAATTGTGTTTTCTTCCGGACTTAATAGTTCGCCGGAATGGGACCTATTGTTCATCTAATTTCATGGTTGTTTTCCGCCGCATTGAGGCCAAATACAATCCACCCTGATCCACCATCCAGATATCATTTGCCATTAGGCACACTTATGGCCTGCATATAACATCTATATGGTGGCCGGTCTTATACCATAATCCTGTTTTAATGTGAATAATTAGGAGTTTTGACGGTGGATTTTGGGCCGTAATAATATTTGCACCCTTTTTGGTTTTGTGATAATATAATTTTGTATATAAATATTCCGTGCTATATGGCTCATGGGGCAATTTAGCTCATAGCATAATGTTTAAATAGCTGGATGGGTAAAGACAGGGTTCAAGGATTCGGGGGTTCGAGTCAAGATCTCAAAAACAGAATAGTCAACCATTGACCCCTCGAACCCTTGACACCTTATATCCTTATTTGCTTCATTTATGTAATTATTAACCGGATTAAACTTTTTGATAATCTCCCATAAGAGTTATTTTCAGGGGGTTAAATAGGTTATGGCTAAGATATTGATTGTTGATGATGAGGAGCACATCCGCTTCCTGTATTCCGAGGAATTGACAGAGGATGGATACGAAGTAATTACAGCCGACAGTGGATATAAGTTACTGGAAAAGATAGAGAAAGAAAAACCTGATTTGATTGTACTGGATATAAAGATGGTGGATTATAACGGGCTTGACCTGTTACAGGATATACGCAACAATTATTATAACCTTCCGGTTATTCTTTGCACCGCCTATGATACCTTCAAAGAAGATATGAAGTCCATTGCCGCCGACTTCTATGTAATCAAATCATTTGATTTAACGGAACTCAAGAACAAGATAAAGATTGCCTTGGAGGCCAGTGCGAGCGGTTAAAATACCTTCATTTGTGATACTTTCCGCCTTCCATTATGGTAAAAGCCCTGTAAACCTGTTCAAGCAAAAATAGCCTGCACATTTCATGGGTTAATGTCAGCTTGGACAGGGATAATATCTCTTGGGCCTTGCCTTTAATATCTGAAGACAGTCCTGTTGGTCCTCCGATAACAAAGCATATCCAGCCCCTGGCAGTGGTGGATAGACTTTTCAACCAGGTGGCAAGACCTTCTGAGTCAAACTGTAACCCGGATTTGTCAAGCACGACGAGATAATCACGAGGATTCAAGAATCGGGCTATTTCCCGGCCTTCTTTTTCAAGGATCTCCTGTGGAGGGCGGGCCTTCGCGATCCTTGAGGGTTTGGCCTCGATCCATTCGATCTGGGCGTATCTCTTTAGACGATTCAGGAAAAGGGTTTCACCTTCTTTTAAGAAGGGAGCCCTGGTGCGATCGATCACTATGAACCTGATTTTAAGCATGAAAAATACTATCTAGATATCAATTTTAGAGGTCATTCTGGATCGTAGAATATCTTACTACCGAACTTTCACGAGGCTTATTTGTCCTGGGAAAGGATCTTTTTTATAAGGGATCTTACCGCCATGGTGATCTGGGCCTGGGTGACCCTATAATGGTAGAGGGACCTGCCGTAAGGATCGACGATATCGTCCTCGGCCTGGTCCGGCGCGATATATCTGCTCAAGAGTTCCATCTTATCCTTTGCCTGTGGCCATTGGCTCCCAAGTGTCTCTAAATGGGCCTTTTCCATTACCAGGATAAGGTCCGCCAGATCCACGTCTTCCTTCGTAACAGTCCTTGCCTTGTGGTTCTCCCAGGGGACCCCCGTCTTAGACAGGTAATCTATTATTTCGGGATCGGCAGGCATGCCATCGTAGGCATAGAGGCCCGCGGACGATACAGTGACATTTCTTAGTTTATGCCTTTGAACCTCATATTTCAGGAGCATTTCGGCGAGAAAGCTCCTGCTGACGTTCCCGGTACACACAAATAGGATATTCATCTGTTTTTTTCTAAACCCAGGATTTGAGCTATCTCATAGCTCATAGCCTGTACAAAACGTTTCATTTCCTCCCCTTCAAGGGGCCTGCCGGCTTCCGGACATCTTACCTGGCCCTCGGCCTTGACCATTATGGGGCTATTCTTCAATTCCTGCCGGGGTCTTATATCGTAGTCCGGATCAAAATTGTTGGTGAAATACATCTCCTGAAAGGCCAGGAATTTGAGCATATGGGCGGTAGAATCAAGCAGGCCGATCTCTCCCTGGGCGACATTACCATTTTGCACCGCCTTTTTAAGCCCTGCCATGGATTCTCCCCCCTGCGTGCAGGCAATGTTCCCGTTCCTGTTGGCGATAATCATGGAATCCATGATTTCCTGTTCGGTGACCTGTACAACGAATATCCTCTTTGCTCCGGCCAAGTTATCGTAATCCTCGGCGACCTTGATAACCCGGGGTATAGATACGGGATTTCCTATCATAGCCGCCTGGGCCACACTGGGTTTAACATTAACAGGTCTAAAAAGGCGTTTGCGGGGGTCGTTTTCCAGGTAATATCGGTACACCGGATCCGCATGTTCGGATTGCACCCCTATTATCTTAGGGAGATGGTTGATAATCCCGGCCCTGTGGAACTTTATAAAACCGTTCATAACGGCCGTGATATTTCCCGCATTGCCTATAGGCAGGACTACCACCTTGTCCTTTAGATCATAGTCGAAATCCTGGGCGATTTCGTAGGAAAAGGATTCCTGACCCAGGATGCGCCAGCTGTTTTTTGAATTAAGAAGAGCCACGTGATAATTGTCCGCCAGAGACTCCACTACCTTCATGCAGTCGTCAAAAACACCGGGTATCTCCAGCACCTTCGCACCGCTCCCCAGGGGTTGGGCCAGTTGCTGGGCCGTTACCTTGCCTTGTGGAAGGAGTACCGCTGATCTAAGGAGATCTTTGAGATAAGAGGCGTAGAGGGCGGCGGATGCGGATGTGTCCCCGGTGGAGGCGCATATGGCGAGCATTTTATCCAGCCTGTTGCTTTTGGCAAAATGGTTGATAAAGCTGAGTGCACAGGCCATTCCTCTGTCCTTGAAAGATGCGCTCGGGTTGAGACCCTCGTCTTTGAAGTAAAAATCCAGCCCGACCATATCCTTTAGCGTGTCATTGGCCTCCACTAAAGGGGTGTGTCCCTCTCCCAGAAAGATTATCCGGTCCAGCGGGATTACAGGAGCGATGAATTCATAATAGCGAAAAATTCCCTTCAGGGCCTGATTGTTCAGCATCCTTCGGTAGTCAAATATCTTCCTCCACAGTTGCCCCCCGATATCCTCGTAGCGATCGAAGTTCCTGTCGTGGAGCATGAGTACATTACCGCATTCAGGGCATGTGTATAACAGCCGGTCAATGCCGAATTCGCTTTTGCAACTGAGACACTTGTAATACATCGCGCCGCCCGGTTGGGGAATCAGATAACGCCTTATTTGTTCAGGGAATTGATCGAGCTTCATCATGCTTTCCTTTTTTGTCTGAGATATTATGAGGATATTATAAAAACAGGTTAAATTCAACTTAAGTTTTATACTTCTAAAGGGAAGACTTGGAAGGAGAGGGCAGTTTAATAGCACATATGATAATTCTTGTCATATACCCATGAAAGTGATAAATAACCCTCGTAAAGTGATTGCTTTTATATTGGAGCAAAATAGGAGGCGGGTTTTTGGATTCGGGGAAGCAAAAGACGATTGCAGAGCAGGTAAATGAAGTATTGAGGATAGAGGCCCAGGGTATCATGGGCCTTGTGGAAAGGGTCGGTCTGGAATTTGAGGAGGCAGTACGAATCATCCTCAAGTCAAAGGGGCGTGTGGTATTAACGGGCATGGGTAAATCGGGGCTGGTGGCAAGGAAGATATCCGCCACCCTAAACAGCACTGGCACCCCATCGCTGTTTATGCATCCTGCGGAGGCCATACATGGTGATTTGGGTATGGTAACGAAGGAAGATGTTCTACTGGCCATATCAAATAGCGGCCATACACAGGAGATAAACCGGCTGCTACCCATTATCAAGAAGATGGGCGCCAAGATAATATCCTTTACAGGCGGGCTTGATTCTCCCATGGCGCGAATAAGTGACATTGTTATCGATGTGGGAGTGGAAAGAGAGGCATGCCCAATGAACCTTGCCCCTACCACAAGCACTACCGCTGTTCTTGCTATGGGAGACGCCCTTGCTGTTGTCCTGATAAACCTCAGGCGATTCAGCCAGGAGGATTTTAAAAGATATCACCCGGGTGGAAGCCTGGGGGAGAGGCTTGCCGTCAGGGTAAAGGAGGTAATGTTGACAGATGATAATATCCCCGCTGTATCACTTCGTTCGACGGTAGGGGAGGCCATACTGGTGATGGATTCCAAAGGGATCGGCGCCACGGTTATTGTTGACGAAAACAGAAGACTGGCAGGTATTTTAACGGACGGGGATCTCAGAAGGGCATTGATAGGCCATAAGGATATCTATTCAATGAGAGTGAAAGAGATTATGACTCCTTCACCGAGGGCTATAGGTGAAGATATGTTTGCTGCCGAGGCCCTTGGTATCATGGAATTATATGGGATAACCCATCTGGTAATCTTGGACAGGGAAAAACGATTGAAAGGCGTGGTACATCTACATGATCTATTGGGAAGGGGAGAATTCAAGTTAAATGGCGGTTTTACATCTGCCTAGAGGATTGATAATCGACCTTGTAACGCCTTTTACCAGTGGGGGAGGGATAGACGGTAGAGGCCTGGAGAAGCAGTTGAATAGAGTTCTGCCCCATGTCCAGGCATTATTTGTTTCCAGCCCTTATATGGGAGAGGGTGATAAACTCGGGATTGAGCAGAGGGAGGAACTGCTTGAAAAGGCCCTTGTGGTTATACGAGAACGGGCACCTGTTTTTATGTGGATAACCGAGGAGACGGACGAAAAGACCAGGGAGACCGTAGTCGCCCTCAAAAAAAGAGTGGAGTTTCAAAAATACAAAGGGCCTTTATTCTGGGTCGATACCCCTCTCTATTATCACAGCAACAGGGGGCTCCCAGATCATTATAAAGAGATGTTTTCCACGGCTGATGGAGATTTTATACTGCATAATGATCCCCATGTTATTAGTCCTCTCAACAGGCCGTTTAAAAGGAATAACATCCGTACAGCTATTCTCAAAGAGCTTGTCCGTGCGAGAGAGATCAGAGGGCTTATCTTTTCAGGGTCCCTGGAGAGGGCTTATAACTACCAGAAGGTGGTCAGGGCACAAACGGATTTCCGGATATACGACGGGGACGAATCTCATTTCCTGGCCCATCCAAGCCTGCATGGGATTATATCAAAGGGCGCCAACCTGGCGCCAAGGGCGTGGCAGAAGCTAACTACCGCTTCCCTCAATCTCAACGGCAGCAGAGTGGACTATCCGGACTATATGAAACAGGTATGGGAAACAGGAAGATACCTGAATAGTCTGAAGGACATTTATGACGAACATGGGGCGGCCATCATAAAAGCGGTTCTTTTGAAAAGGGGTGTTTTAGAAGAAGCCGGATTCATAGACAGCACTGATGATATGGCCGAAGAGGTGAGCGCTATAGCGGACCTGATGGATAAATACGGGGATTAAAACTGAGATGTGATTAATAACGGGAGTCTAGATTGGATATTTTAGAAGTAGACAGGAAGACATGTATCCAGGAGGGAATTTGCGCGGCGGTTTGCCCCTCCGGGCTTATTGATTTTAAGGAAGGGAGTTATCCGAAACCTGTTCCCGGGGCTGAGGATGTATGTATCCGTTGCGGTCATTGTGTCTCGGTCTGCCCTACCGGGAGCCTCAGACATCGTGTTATGTCTGTCGAACAGTGTGATCCAGTACAAGAAGAGCTTTATGTGAGCCCGGAACAGTGTGAGCATTTTTTAAAGAGTCGTCGGTCGATAAGGGCTTATGAGGATATGCCCGTATCCCAAGAGACCCTGTCGGGACTTATACAAATCGCGCGATACGCTCCGACGGGGCACAATTCTCAAAGTGTGGAATGGCTGGTCCTGGGAGACAGGGATGAACTAAACAAGCTTTCCGGAATGACCATCGACTGGATGCGCTGGTTGATAGATAATATGCCGGAATTAGCCAGACAAATGCGTTTGGATAATGCGGTTAGGCGCTGGGAAGAGGGGGTGGATGTTATCCTTCGGGATGCTCCCGCGTTAATAGTGGCCCACGCGGAAAAAGAAGACCGCCTGGCCCTTACAAACAGCGTTATCGCTTTAACCTATCTTGAATTGACCGCTGCGGCCAGGGGTCTGGGATGTTGCTGGGCGGGGTTTTTTAATGCAGCGGCCAATATGTTCCCTCCACTGACAGAGGTAATGCCCATTCCCGAAGGGCACATGTGTTTCGGTTCTATGATGGTGGGATATCCGAAATACAGCTATCAAAGGATTCCGCGGCGCAAGGCGCCCAAGATAACCTGGCGGATGTGAGACTGGCTAAAATAAAGGAGGCGTATATGTCTCTATATGAACAGATTGAAGATATGCCCATGTTTAAGGACTTCTCGGAAAAGGAACTCAGGGCATTTGCGAAAATGGACCATGCGCTCGAGGAGTATAATCATGGAGATATTATTATAGAGGAAGGGGATGAATCCACTGCAATCTATCTTCTTCTCAAAGGGGCCGTGTTGATTGTCAAAAAGGCAGATGGACACACTATTCGGCTGGCTAAACTGAAACCGGGTGAGATATTCGGGGAGATGTCGTTCTTCTCAAAGAAGGTCCGGTACAGCGACGCATTGGCAAATGATGATGTGCGGGTATTAAGAATGGATTCGGATTTTTTCGAAAAGGTCGAGCCCAGTATACGAGATAAGGTCAAGAACTATTTTATTGAACTGCTGGTGAACCGTCTCGACGCCATGAATGAATCCATCATGTCTGTTTCAAAGCTAATGCGTACTCAGTAAGTTATATATTCCATATATCGGAGGGATAGAGAGTATGGCAATCGCCAGGAATTTTGAGGATAAAGATGTCATATACGGCGGGCTAATAGGAAAATTAGCAGGCATTTTGCTTCTGGGGGTAGCTTTTGTCGGTTGTGCCCATATATTTCCAAAAGATATCCTGAATCAGGTGGATAGTGAGATCAGCTTTGAAGCATTGCTTAAAGATCCAGGGGTATTTAAAGGGAAAGTAGTCCTTCTGGGAGGTGTTATTGTCAAGACCGAAAATAGGAAAAACGGGACTCTGCTGGAGATTTACCAGACGGGGATGAATAGTTACGGAAGACCCATTAATACCGACGTTTCTCAGGGGCGTTTTTTGGCCCTGTATGATGGGTTTTTAGACAGTGAGATATACAGTAAAGGACGGAAGATTACCATAGCAGGGGTCGTGGACGGTGAAGAGGTTATGGAGATAGGGGAGATTGACTATCATTACCCTTATCTTTCAGTGCGAGAGCTTCACCTGTGGGAGGAAGAACAACCGCATGTATATTACTACCATCATGGGTATTATGATAATCCCTTGTGGTATAATCCCTATTATCGGTACTACCCATACTGGTTGTATTATGTGGAGCCGAAAAGCGAGGCACAGGAGCAAAACGTGGAGACCCCGGCCCCTTAAAGGAGGGCATATCATGAAATGGGTTTTCTGCCTTTAGCCGGTTCGCCGGAAGGAAAACAGAAGATGAAAGACCCTGATTCGGACATAGATAATCAAAAATGAAATCTTATCCCCAGA
Organism: uncultured Desulfobacteraceae bacterium; assembly: GCA_964449025.1. GTDB lineage: Bacteria > Desulfobacterota > DSM-4660 > Desulfatiglandales > HGW-15 > CAYUYB01. The sequence goes on along the minus strand of CAYUYB010000064.1, from coordinate 2,035 downwards.
GATACCTGTCTTCCTTCATCGAATTTGAGAATATCTATGTCCTCTTGCTGACGCCAGTAGATATTACAATTACCTTTTTTGCCTGAAAGAGTTACACCTGATTCGATCGCGTAACCGAGATGATCAATGCTCCCATATAAATACTTTAAAGAGCAGTCTGTATAAAAGGTCATCCCTTTTGGGCTGAGGTTAAGGGTCAGGTCGATGAATACCTCTCCGTCATAATCGAAGCTGGATGTTAATGGATATGCAGCAAGGCCTGCCTTGATGTCCCAGTGAGCCCACATATCTTCTCTTATCTCGATGCCTAATTTATGATGATCCTTCATAGATCTATCAGTTTCCACTCCAAAAAGACTTGAATATGAATACACAAGGTCCAGATAGTATTCTTTTAGATCTATCCTCAGTGAAGGTCCGATTTCATACTTTATCCAGTGGGGATTTAGATCACCGGGAAGGGTGAGAATGCCAACGTAGGTGTTGAGTCCGAGCCGGGTATCAGGCCCCGGTTTTAGCAAGTTAAGGGCAAATGCGAAATCACTGGCGTGCCCGTATCTTTCATTGTCCAGAATAATGGAATATCCTCCTGTTATTGAACAATCGGGGGCCCGGGAGATGCCTTGTTTCTTTATTGGGGGATGAATCCAGTCGCCTTCACCCCCCAGGCCCATTTCGAGTGACAGACCACCTGAAAACATATCCTCTCTATGATCTAAATAGTACCAATCATTATAATGCTCATAGCCTAAAAATAATTTCAGGCAGGTATATTCATTCAAATGGAATCTGTCCCCTACCTCCAGATTCGAATTGAAATTAACTCCCCTGTAATCATGAATGAGTTCAAGATCGCTTTGAGTGTAAAAGACATGTGCTCCTTTTCTGAATACGTCATCTCGCGCACCGAGCTTTAACATCCATTCATAATCATTTTCGGTTCTCATCCAGATCTTACTGAAGGTAGCCTTCCAGTGTATAGTATTGAGCCACTTTGAGCTGGCATCGAAGCTTATGTTATCATCCTTGTGACCGAGCATCATCCCATTTGTTTGAAAACCTATTCCCACTTCATTCCAGTGGATTTCGTTTCTTTGTTTGAGCTGTCTGCTGGGATTATGGCATGTATGATCCCATAGAAGTATAATCCTTCCATTAAATATTTCATATCCGGCCCGGATGTAATTAATTATATGGTCGATCTGTTCAGGAGAGCCGTTAAATAATATATCTTCGCGTAACCCAAAATGAATATGAAGGCCTTTTATTCTTAATGCGTCGAATTGTACTTCCCTTTGTGTTTTTGCCTGATAATCCCCTTTATAGATACCCGCAGCTTCCAGCGAGACACTGATATCTGTCAGGACTTCCAGCCATCTATCACTTTTTTCAGCACGTTTCCCTGCCTTTAATTCTTCCTGATTATTTTCTGTTTTAGCGGCCGGTAAAGGTGCATAATCCTGTTCCGACGCATCACAGCATCCTGTCCATACCAGGATCAGGAATGCGCTTTTTAGCACACTGTATCTATATCCTGTCATCATGGGCGAATAGAATTATATCACATGGTCACCTGCATTTACTAATTTAAATGGCGGGGGATGTTCGTGCATAAGGTGCATAAGTGTTTTGTTACTAAACGATATCTTGGATGTATGTCCGGATCAGCTAGATTAAGGGCTGGTCTTGTAGCGGTGATAAATGAGTTGAAAAGCAGCCTGTGCTTTCGCAATTCTGTATCACTTCCATGATCTTACTGTAAAAAATATGATCAGCCCAAATATCTCTAGTCGACCTAGCAGCATGGTTCCTGTTAAAATCAACTTCCCAATATCCGGGATAGAACCGAAATTACTCATTGAGCCAACTAGGCCAAAACCGGGACCTACATTACCCATTGTTGCGGCTGACGCCGAAAATGCCGTGAGAGAATCGAGACCCAGGGAGGTTAGAAGGATGCTTGAAAGGAAAACAACACCAATATAAACACAAATATATAGAATACCCATCTCTAACTCATCTTCTTTGATTGCCA
>CAYUYB010000063.1:0-11069 GCA_964449025.1 uncultured Desulfobacteraceae bacterium | reverse complement strand
GCTTTTGTCCTCTATTCGAGGTTGGTGTTTCAGAAATATGTTGATCCGGTCGGCCGAAAGTGTCTCCAGCACGCTCTCTTCAGGAACAGGGATCTCATCCGCGAATCTGTACCCCGCCGGGTCGTCTATTGCTGCTATATTCAAAAAATCGCCCACCTCAATACTCTCATTCCTCAGCAATCTAAATCCGGCCTTTTCTATGAATTCACCACTGCCTTCAACCCCGGCAATAAATTCATGGTTGCCTGTTGTGGCGAATTTTCCATAGGGGGCATTGATGTCCCTCAATAGTGCGACGATCTGCTCGACATCTCCGGCTCCCCTATCTATTAGATCTCCACTAGAAACCACAAGGTCCGGCTCAAGTACCTTGACTATCCTATTGATTTTCCGAGCTAGCCTCACGCCCCTTGTTAAACTAAAATGGGTGTCGGAGAGCTGAATCACCCTGAAGGACTTCATCTCAGAAGGAAGCTTAGAACTATTTATACTGATGTTTTCAATTCTTATATTACCGGCCTCAAACCATCCATATATATTGATACCCGCTATTATCAGAAGGACTAATATGAGGGTAATCCTTCCTTCTGGAATATATCTCAAAAATACCGGCGAAAAGAACCGGGACAAGATATGGACTACCATTCGGTAGATATCAACGAAAATATGCATAGAGAAAAAAAGGAACAGGACAGACATCCAAAAATAACCGGCATGGGCGACGATAACCATCGGAAAAGAGGGGCCTGTGCCCGCATATATATTCGTGATAACCGGGCAAAGAAGCAGAAAAAGGAGAACAAGTATGAACAACATGTGCCATGGCGGCCGCATTTCGAACGCCCTTATGGCCTTTATATAAAGATAAAAATGCAGGAGACCGTAAACGAAAAAAAATGTTGTAAAAAATATAATAAATGACGGTAGTTTGTTCATAGAGAATAGGGGGCAAATCTTGATCTGTAGAATTGAATGCTATAGAACGAGATTCAATTTGTCAATCTACAATGAAAAATCAAGGTTTGACCCCTATTCTTTTTGACATTTCTCATACTATAGATATACAAACTAACTAGTTAATGACATCGGATTTCTTTATACCCACAAAAGCCCTCCGACTGACTCAGCATTGTAAGGCTGTCATATAGCCAAACAATAACGGTTAAGAAGGGAGTGTTGATGTTTATGAAAAACCGGATCAAAATAATCGAAGGTGATATAACCAAACAGGAGGTAGACGCCATTGTCAACGCTGCCAACAGCTCTCTTTTGGGCGGAGGCGGCGTGGACGGATCCATACACAGAGCCGCTGGTCCCGAGCTCTTGGAAGAGACCAGAAAGATCGGCGGATGCCCCACGGGCGAAGCAAGGTACAGCAAGGCATACCGTCTTCCCGCCAAATGGGTGATTCACACCGTGGGACCGGTCTGGAGAGGTGGCCATTCGGGAGAGGAAAATTTGCTGGCAAACTGTTATCGAAACAGTTTTAAGCTTGCCAGGCAACTGGGTATAAAGAGTATAGCCTTTCCCTCAATAAGCACAGGCGCTTATCACTTTCCCCTGGAAAGAGCAACCGAGATCGCCCTTGCTGAGACGAAGAGGTTTCTTGAAACGGATAAGGGGATCACCAAGGTGGTCTTTGTCTGTTTCGGGGAAAGGGTGTTTAAGGCCTATGAGGATGTGTTTGGGAGGCTTGGTTATTGATATGGAATTCTATCTTTACGCACCGGCCCTCTTTTTTACTAATTCAGCGATGATACTTACGGCTATTTCCTCAGGGGTCTCTGCGCCTATGTCGATACCGACAGGAGAATGAACCCGATCAAGCTGCTCCCTGGTAACACCTTCCTCCATGAGCTTGCCGTAGATTATGGAAATCTTACGGCTGCTCCCTATCATGCCGATATAGTCTGCCGGTGTTTTAAGCGCCTGGGATAATACCATTTTATCATATGAATGGCCGCGGGTCATAATTAATATATAGGATGATTTATCAACAGAAAACCTGTCCATTACGGAATTAAATGGGTAATTATACACCTCTTCCGCCCCGGGGAAATTTTCATGGACAGAAAACTCAGGCCGGTCGTCTATAACCACCACCTTAAAGCCCACCATGTGGGCAAGGGGAACTACCTGGCTTGACACATGGCCTCCGCCAAATATGTAGAGGACCGGATTCGAAATCACCGGTTCCACAAAAATGTTCAGACTATTTTCGTCTTCATCCCTGCAAACAATCACAGCCGGCTGTTTTTCCCTGAGCAACTGATCCATCCTGTCTATGATGATATCTTCTATCTCCTGTATCCCCTGAAGGGCACCTATCCTTTCGCCGCCTTCTTTTACAAACATCTTGGGGATCCTTCCCGCCTGCCACCATTCCGGGTCGACCACGGTTAACAGCAGCCCGGCGCCACCCCTTCGGGTGACCCCCATGATCTCTTTAAACAGATGGAGATGGTGCAGGCTGTCAGGGAATACAGGCTCCAGGAAAAGCTCGGTATCAGAGCCGCACTTCATATCGGGATCAGGCTCTTCCGTGTCATCAGGAAAGTAGGTGAAATATACAGGCAGTCTGGAAGAAAAAACCTTTTTTGCCTCCTCAATGGCCGCCTTCTCCAGAATCCCACCTCCTATCGTCCCCACTGAAGAGCTGTCTTCCAAGATCAGGAATTTGGTCCCCACGTTTCGGGGGGCAGCCCCCGCTATCCTGATAATAGTGACCAGCACGCAAAGACGGTTCGCTTCAAACATCTCCACAATTTTATGGTATATATCTTCCATTACTTCTTTCTCAGCACCCTGGTGTCCCCCACCCTTACCGTCACCTTTGCACGGTCAAAATATTCTATTATAGGGATTGTGTATTTTCGAGAGGCCCCTGTTATATCTTTAAATTGTGGGGTGGTAATCTCTCCTTTTGCCTCCAAAAAGGCCACCAATCTCTTTTCAAGGGCGTCCATAACATCACGGTGAAAATACAGATCTTCCTTGACTCTGATAAGAACCCCATCTTTCACCATGAGTTCAAGTATGTCCGATCCCATACCTGGGGAGAGCCTGTCTTTTATTTCCTTAAAATATGGAGGTTGAAGTCCTCCCTTGAGATAAGCATCTTCTATCTCCCGCCTCAATTTTTCCTGACTATCGGCCAGGGTTACCCTGTATCCCTTCAATCTAAGAAGTTCCTTTTCCTGTATGACGATATCATCACGGATCAGAACCGAAATAATGTAATTGAAAACCCGCTGATTGCGAGAGCCCATTGTCTTGGAACGAAGCTCTTCCTTCATAAGACCGGCCTTTAATGGAAAATCACTGTGATATCTTTCAAGTGTGCTGACTATCTCATGGGCAGCCTTTTTAATGTATTCTGAATGGATAAAGGCCCCGTTATCCCCATGGTAGTACTCAGTAATCCTTTTTTTAGCTAAAAGCACCTTCAGTACCTCTTCAAGTTTCTTCCTGCTGGTGTTTGTCAGGAACTGAAGGTCACCGCTTTCTTTTCCTTGGAACCTGCTTACCCAAATGAAATGTTCGACTCTATCCTCGAGTGTCGCCGAATTCAACAGTTCAAACTGGCTCAACACCGTCTTTGCAAACCGCTTCTTTTTCAGTGGAAGGGGGTCCAAAATCTTGCCTCCACCTATGGTACGAACAGGAGAATAACTCCTTAAGATAAACCGGTCGCCGGAAAGCACGGCAGTGGGCGAGTCAAGCCTGATCTGGCTATAGCAGGTATCACCACGTTCCAGTTCATCACGGTCAAGGAGCACTACCGTGGAGATAATCTCCGTGGTTCCTGCGTGGAAACGGACCTTTGCCCTGTTCTTTAGCTTGCGCGGAGAAGAGGATAACAGTTTAAGCTCTGCATCAAGCATATAGGTGGACCTTAGAGAATCTTTGGCGGCGATAATATCACCTCGATTAATTTGTGTTTTTTCAGTACCCTGAAGGTTTATGGCCGTTCTGAGCCCAGCGCTTACCTGTTCGACCTTCTGGTTATGTACCTGCATCCCCCTTATGCGGGCCGTAATCCCCCGGGGATAGATGGTCACATCATCCCCTGTATTCGTCATTCCCGAGATAGTGGTCCCCGTTACTACTGTTCCGAATCCTTTCATGGTAAAGACGCGGTCTATAGGCATGCGGAAAAAATTACCGGGATCTCTTTCCGGTATCACATTTACAAGGTCATCAATGGCCTTTGCCAGGTCTTGAATGCCCTCCCCCGTAATGGAGGAAACCTCTAACATGGGGGCCTTTTCCAGGAATGTATCCTTCAGGTAAGCTTTTACGTCTTCCTTTATCAGTTCAAGCCATTCATCATCCACCATGTCTATCTTTGTAAGTACAACTAGCCCTTTCCTCACCCCAAGGAGCTCGCAGATCTCCATGTGCTCCCTGGTCTGGGGCATTATTCCTTCGTCTGAAGCGATAATGAGGGCCACAAGGTCAATGCCTGTGGCTCCCGCCACCATATTCTTTACAAATTTTTCATGACCCGGGACATCCACAATACCCAATAATTGCCCGCCCGGCAATTTGAGGTGGGCAAAGCCGAGTTCTATGGTGATACCCCTTTCTTTCTCTTCCTTCAGACGGTCGGTGTCAATGTCCGTCAGCGCCTTAATAAGAGAGGTCTTGCCGTGATCAATATGACCCGCGGTACCAAGTATTACCTGCTTCATCCCCTAAAAACCTGTCCTTATTAGTGTCTTTTTCCTCTTTAAAATCAACACAGATTTGCGTATTCCACTTTTACCTATTTCTACCAGAAAATCATAAAATCCATTTTGTATTATTTGATAAACAGGTTTTTATGTCATGTCAATCTATAATCGTAGTTCCTGGCGCGAAGCCAGGTGTTCTTATCCTGGCTTCATCTCTGGTGGGAGGCACCGGATTTGATCTATGATCGCAAATCTTTTTTTGAGGGCCTCTCATGAGGGACTACGAGAATCTGACTGGGAGAAATGTAGGGAAAAATGCCTAAACCTCTCTTCTTAGAAACCGGCGCCTTAGGTAAGCGATCGCCACAACTATAACCACTCCTGAAGCCACCAGTCTAAGAAAAGTTTTAATGCCAGGATCCTGGATGACCCCTTCAATCTGGTTACCTAAAAGGGTTATCACAAATATGGCCGGCACCATGCCGAAGAACGTCCCAAGCAAAAAATCCCTAAAGCGGATATGGCTTGCGCCTATAACCATGTTTACGATAGTGAATGGGGCTACCGGAATCAATCGCACTATGGTGACTGTGGACACGCCGTGATTAGAAAGCCTTATGCTAATATTGTTGATACGCCTTCCGGCAAATCTTGTTATTGTATCCCTTCCCAGGATGTGTCCCAGACCGTAGGATGTGCCTGCACTCATTAGGCTCCCTATTAGCGCGTAGGAGAATCCACTTATGGGTCCAAAGATCAAAATGGTCCAGAGAATCATAATCGTCATCGGAATCATAATTAGACCGCCCAGGACGTAAACGCCAAGAACAATAAACGGCCCCACGGGATTTTGAACAATATAGGTATACCCCGACAGGGCGAGTATCCTGTTTGGGCTTAGGTAGATATTCAATGGAGTCCAGCGCCATGCCGCGGCAAGTCCAATCATTATTATCAGCGAAATAATAAAATAGACCTTCCTGCTCGACCGTGCCTCTCTTTCTTCCTCTATGTATTCCCCCATCATGATATATTATATCCTTCATTTCGGTTCCGGAAAGATCTTCCAGAAAATTATTTATATTATCCTCTACGGGTAATATGATTGCAAGGGTTTCCCACACCCCTACAAATACAAATCAACCACCGGACAGAATGAGAGCCGCATAAGGGGAAGGATACCATTCGGGAAGACACCATCGAGGTTCCTTGCGCCCTAACGAGGCTACCGGAGCCCCAGCGTCAATATCTTATTCTAATGGAGGATATCCGCTCCGATAAGTGACCCCATGGTGCCCGAAATATAGGCTGTCACGGGTGCATAGGCCTTAAATGAGATAATAAGCGATGCTAATAGGATGGGAGAGGGATAAAAATGGGGAAGGGATCTGGTCAACAAGATCTGGAGTCCCTCCTTCACGAAATGTATCCTCCAAGGAAGGCCCTTATATACAAATAGCCAGGTTAAAGCTGGTAGAACACCAGGTGTCAGGCCGCATTTATTCGGCTTTCCGGCCTCGCGGATTATCGGGCACAAAATCTCTGGCATAGTGGGGCTCTGGCTAGTCTTCAACATCATCCGCATACTCCGCTATTAGGGATATCGCCGTCGATTATCTCAACAACATACCCCTGTACCAAAGAAGCGATGATCAAATATACCGCAAATATAACTGTAAATGTTATCCCAAAGTAATAGACTATTACAGGTAACAGAGGGATCTTGATAGCCCTGTTATAAAGAAACACGGCGATCAAGCCGGTTTTCATACCCTGATCACGAAGCCTTCGTAACAACGGATACCAGGCATAAATGGGGCCATGACTCAGTATGCCTGTGCAGACGGCTAAGAGCCATCCTTTTACCCCGGACCCTTCTCCCACATACTTTGACAGGGTGCCGGGATTAACGAAATGATTCACTATTCCCATAAACAATACGATGAGCACCAATGCCGGCAGGACATGAATAAACATATCCAAGCTTGCTGTGAGAGACTTGGCTATATTTCCCGGCGTATACAGGAAGATAATAAAATAGAGCGATAAGACAGCTCCCAAAAAATATATACCCGGATATTTCCCCCTTCTGGTTTTTCTCTTTATATTATTCTTTTCTCTGTCTGTTCTCATGGGATCACCGTCAATGTTTTAACGGTTACTATTGCCACCAGGATAGAAAGAACAAAACATACCGCATTCCTTACTGCAGCAAACCGCTTGCCTAAGGTAGCCGCCTCTGCAGGAAACTGAATAACACCCACTGTGGCCCATGCCACCATAAATGAGGTTATTGCAATTAGGCTTATTCCTTCCTTAACGAGTTCCCCTCCTATGATATAGCTGGTAACCGCATTACCCGCGGAAATACTTCCTGCTATTGACCCCAAAACCGTATCCCGCAGCAGGTCTCCGGTAAATACAGCGGAAATCATACGGCCGGATACAAATGTACGGAAAAGCCCCAGGAGCAAAATCACCCCAAGCAGGATTGGGAATATGCTAACTAAACTTTTGAGCGCTCCATAGAAGGAAGATATTATATCCTTCCTGTCTTGAGTGTTTTTTCTCTCAATCATGTTTACCATCCATCAAGCACACCTTCGGCCTTCGTGCCACACATTGCACACCTCTTACCCCCCGATCGGTTTCACATCAACCCCATGCCATGGCACCCAGTAACGAATTCCCTCTATAAAGCGGGCGATGTGGCGAAATTGCTCCTCTCTCACATTTAAGCCCGCTATAATAAACGCAGAGACCTTAACCCGCGTGCCAGGAGGTCTTTTATCAACCTGATCGGGGCCAACTCAGGCTCAAACCTTGCTTCCCATATCTCCTTATAAGATTTATCAGAGAACGCCTTCAAGTCCATATTAACGGCATACACAGCCTTACACCTCCTTCCGTTATCCGTTTTCCAGCGCCTTAATAGAAGATTCAATCTCCGAAATCTTTCTTTTCAACTCATCAGCCTGTCTTTTAAGGCGCTCTACCTCCTCTCTTCTGGATAAGGGGCTGCCGGAGGGACCTTGCGCACCGGAAGCAGGCGCATTGCCCACCTGGTCCCTCTTATACTGCTCAACTGCCTGCCGAACCTGCCCGCTTGCCCCGGTGATTACCTGAATCCCCGCCGCCCCAAAAGTCCTGAAGGCATTCGGACCGCAGTTCCCGGTCAGCACAATAGATACCCCTTTATCCGCCATGAGCTGGGCGGATTGAGGGCCCGCGCCTCCTCCCACGGACGCATTGGGATTTTCCAGGGCCTCGAATTCCAGCGTCTCCGGATCAACAATCAAAAAATAAGCGGACCTCCCGAATCTTGCATCTACTATGTCATCAAGTCTGGGACCGCTAGATGTAACTGCTATCTTCATCTTTTCTTCCCCTTTCTTCTCCCCAGCCATCTTAATGATGGGATCCCCGCGTAAAGGATCATAGCCTACCCCGACAGCCGAAAATCATCTCCTTAATATATCTCTCGTCAATGATCCTGATTTTTTGCTTAAAGGCCTAATCCTACTTGCTTCCCGGATCCTCAACTGCTACCAGGGAGCCTGTCTTGCTACTTACGCTGGATATGGCCTATAGGCCAGGGTCCTGTATTAGGATTCCTGCTTCCTGCCTGGTGTATCCCTTCAGACTCCCCGTGAAAACAAATGTCTTGCCTTCCAAGGTCCTGGGCCTTCCTGCCAGCAGGTATCCCCTGTACTTCTAAATCCCATTGAGCAAGGTCTCCCGGTGTTACCTAGGTTTATGATTATCGATATACAGGATTTCGTAAAATCAGGATATCCATGGGTCTTTCCGCCACATACCTGGGGTTTAGTCGCTGAAAACCCCTCTTGGGCATAAACACCTTCCCACGGACGGAAATCAAACCAGGGCACTTTCCCCTCAAGCAGATGCAAGGGCACGGTGTGAATAGCCTTCAGATTCTCACTGATGTCTTTGATGTCTTTCTCTGCCTCTCCGTCTCCCCGGGTGGCATCTTACGTAATTGGCATGCTCTTAATGTTTTCCTCGCCTAAAAGCGGACCCCGTATCGCATTAAGGTACATATAATATAACCCCTAGTTCCATCAAAATACCTATCTTTCCATCCTCGGTAGCCCTTCCTGCGCAGCCTTCTGCTATCTAGGATGGACAGGCTGCTGCGGATGAAACAGAGGTCTTTCATGACTGCTAAAAAAATGTTTGGCATCGATTACAACAGCGACCTATTCTTCATCTTACGCCGGAGCATTCCCATATCCTTTTCGAACCTTTGTCCCACCTTTAAAAACCTCATGGCGGCCGCCGGATGATAGGTCTCCATGTATTCAATCCCAGCTATCCGTGGTGTCTCCCACGCCACCCTGCCCATCAGGACGACGATCTGTGGATCTATTTCCCGGATTTCACGCATTAGACAAGGCATCCAGCGCTTGATTTCATTCGCTGTGGGCTTCCTATTGGCGGGTGTGGACTCCTTCACAACGCTGGTCAGGTATAATTGGCTACGATCAATCCCCTTTTTTAGCAGCACCTTGCTGAGATATTTGCCTGCCCTCCCTACAAAGGGCCTGCTCTGTCTTTCTTCTTCGCGACCCGGGTTCTGACCTATCAGCATCACACGTGCATCCTCGGGGCCTTCGCTGAATCTAGGTCTTTGACCGGCTGATTTCGACATAAATTACATATCCGCAAGCAAATAAAAACAACTCTTAGGATGAGGCCCTGAAACCGGAACCTCACGGTAATTCAGAGTAGCCTGAGCCTTGATGATCGTATAATTCACGCCCCGTTCTGTCTCTTTTAAGCCCGCGAGCATGCCTACCCATTTTGGCTTAGCGGTCAATGATTAAGCTAGTTGCTCCCGCCTAGGTGTCACCCTGCCCAATCAGCGTCCTGTTAATGTTTTCGCCGTTTAAAAGAGACCCCTATGGCGCATCACCATAAGATCTATTCTTTTACTTCTTTACATACTCACAACTGGGTGAACCTTATTTTTCTGCAGTAAGAGATAGATCTATCAATCTGTCCAGAAGCTGCGAAAACGACATACCCGCTGCCTTGGCGGACAAGGGAACGAGACTGTTTTCGGTCATCCCTGGCACGGTATTCACCTCTAATACATAGACATTATCTCCAGTTATAATCATGTCGGTCCTGCTCCAGACCTTGCATCCTAAAGAAATATGGGCCCTTTTAGCAGTATCCTCTATCTTAAGCCTCAATCCCTCCGGGACCTCGGCCGGGCAGATCTCCTTGGTAACGCCTGCGGTATACTTCGCCTCGTAATCAAAGAATACATGGCCTTGGCCAGGCACGATTTCGACAATGGGAAGCGTCTCCAGTTCCGTTACTCCGATCACGCAGCAAGTTACCTCTCTTCCTTGGATATGACTTTCCACCATAACTTCTTGATCATGTCGAAACGCTAGGTCGATACCTCTCAAAAGCTCGTCCCGGCCTTGGCATATGGAAATACCCAGACTGGAACCCTCTGCCACAGGTTTCACCACGGTTACCGGCCCTACAACTCCCATAATTTGATCAACTGAGAATTCCTTGTCCTTGTAGACTATTTGGTCTTTTACGACATTTAAACCAGCGCGCTTGAATATTCCCTTCGCAATCCTTTTATTGAAAGCCATGGCGCTTGCTAATACCCCTGACCCCACAAACGGGATGCCTAAAATTTCAAGCAATCCTTGAATGCTCCCGTCTTCACCTAATCTTCCATGAAGTAATATGAATGCCAAGTCTATGCTATTCGCGTCCTCTATCAGGGACTCAATGCCATCACTGGGGTCATGCAAGGTCACATCGTATTTTTCTTTATCAAGGGCCCTGTAAACCGTCTCCCCGCTTTTGATAGAGATCTCTCTTTCCCCGTACCAACCGCCAGCCAGAAGCGCTAGATTTGTCTTTTTATCCCTGGCCATATCCATACTCAAAAAGGTTTTTTTAGAGTTTCCTCCATTTCATAACCAAAAATACCCTTAAATACAACGATAAAATTTTTAACCCCCTGATCTAATAGCATATTCAACCTCACGCCAAAATCTTCCCTGTGTTCATCTACACCAGTATGTAGAAAAAAGGATGAAAAATGCCTTAAAAAAAATGAAAAACATTGAAAAAGGATGAAAAATGAAGAAAATAAGAGATATGAAAATGTGGATATAATTATAAACTTCAAGCCTATTCAGTAGAACTCTCTGAATTAAAAGATAAAAACCGATCTTTAAAAAAATCATTTTTAACCGGTCGTTATGACTTTCTATCTTTATTATTAAGTTATTACAGAGACTTATGCTATGTCAAAAAGACTAGAGATTATAACTTGCCTCCCTTATCCATCAGTTTTGACACCCTGCTCACATTTTTGCATAAAGACTAAAAGCT
>CAYUYB010000062.1:0-11088 GCA_964449025.1 uncultured Desulfobacteraceae bacterium | reverse complement strand
CCAGCGAAGGGAATCGAACCCCCGACCCACTGATTACAAATCAGTTGCTCTGCCGTCTGAGCTACGCTGGCATTGCTTATAAAAAATTAAACTTTTAGTCTAACCTATTTTTTTTTATTTTGCAATACCAATTACGCTCTTTTTATAATAAAAAAACAAAAAAATTCACTTTTTCTACCATACCCTCCTCATCCCTCCACAATAATGCAAATTCCCAATTATTTTCCTCTTTTCAAACTCTTCAGTCTCACACTCTTTCAGCTTAAATTCCGGTCCTTGCTCAACCGGCACATTCGATCCCTGGTCATTGTGACCCAGATTATGGATAAATGCAATAATTTTCAATATCCGCATCTATTAAAGCTAACTTAAAAAAATTGCAACAAAAAATTAATGAAAAATTTTGGTTCATCCGGCTAATGCATACATAAATAAACAAAAGATTACACCTTATTAAATCCTCGGATTCTATCACAGTCTCCTTGACAAAAGCGTCCATAAGCAAAGAGCCGGTTATTTGCAGGAGTTTAAGGTAGCGTAGCCATCTCCTGGTTCGTCCGGTTAATGAGTACGTAGCAATTATTATTTGACTTTTCTGGAATATCTATTAATCTCTTGAAAATAAATCGACTTTATGATATCAGGATCATTGGTATTATAAAGGCCTAAATATAGTAGCAATCGGTATCTAAACTATATCTGAGGAGGGAATTACTATGGTATCATTAATCGGCGGAATAATAGCATTAATCTTGGGAATTATCTTTATTATACAATGGGTTGGCCTTTTCATAAAAGGTCTGATGGCCACTTTGCCGGCATTATTCATCCTTGGCGGTGCTCTGGCTGCATACCTGGGTATCGAGGAGTTAAGAGAAAAATCCTCTTCCGACAATTTTCGAGATGAAACCAGTGAACTAAAGAGCGAAGTAGAAACCCTAAAGGAAGAAATCAAGGTATTGAGGGAGGAAAAAAAGGCAACGGAAAAAGAAAAGGAGAAAAAATAGAACCGTTTATAGCATATCTTTCTTCAAATAATATTTTCTCAAATCATATATCGCTACCTGACTATTTCAGCCTGGCCACTTTGTGTTCCGGGGCGAGACACGAATATACCGTCTCAGCCTCCGACTATCTCAAGCTCGCTGAAAAAGTATCTAATCTCAAAATTCGCAGTCTCAGGCGAATCAGAGCCATGAACCACATTCTTCTCCACATCCGTGGCAAAATCCCTTCTGATGGTCCCCTCCGCAGCATCTTTATAATCAGTCGCTCCCATTAAGGTTCTATATTTGCTTATAACGTCATTCCCCTCCAGCACCATAACAACACACGGCCCTGATGACATAAAATCCGTCACGCCTTCAAAAAAATGTTTTCCCTCATGCACCCCGTAAAAACCCTTAGCCTGTTCTTTATTCATATGAATCATCTTCATCGCCACAATTTTCATATCCCGACTCTCAATCCTTTTAATCACCTCTCCTATCAGGTTTTTTGAAACAGCGTCGGGCTTGATAATTGATAGAGTCCTTTCCTTCATAGCGATACAGCCCCCCGAGTTAACCTCCGTTGACACGCGCAATCCGTCCTTCTTACAGAAACCATTTATAGAATAGTCAATGACCAGTCAAGATATTTTTGGTTTCCCCGCAAATATGTGAAAGATACTACACGGCGAAAAAGACGCAAGATCAACGTTCGAAGAGGTTCAACCCTTATTATAAAGGGCGGCCCTTCCCAAGGTAGAACAGTAGGTAACCTTGCCTTCTCCATGTCCATAAAAATTATCTAGCACGGATTCCACGCGATAGCCGCTATTTTCATAGAAGGCCCTGGTGCTCGCATACTGCGCTCTCTGGGACGTTTCAACATAAATTCTGGTTCCATTAGCCTCAGCGATCAGGCGTTCTGTCTCCTTTAAGAGGCTCCTTCCGATTCCCCTTCCCTGAAAATCCGGATGAACAGCGATCCAGTAAAGATCAAAACTGGATGTGGTACACGGAATCGGACCGTAACAGGTGTAGCCGGCCATACATCCGGCATGTTCGGCTACCACAAAATAGTACCCGCTCTCTTTACCCTTCAAGAGGCGCTCGCGAACCAGTTCCACCGCTACCTCAACTTCGGGATGGTTAAAGAATCCCGTCATCTCGACTAATTTGCGTATCCTCTCCATGTCTTCGGGTACAACATTATAGCGATAATTAATGCCTTGGATATTCTTTTTGTTTCGTTTACCTGTAGCCTGTCTCTTGTCTTCCGTAGATGCCAGGCCTTTAAAAAAATAAAGGGCGTTTTTTCCCAATGTCCTGTTTCTGTAACCTCCCTCCTGTATAACTAAAACAGGAATGCCCAAACCACCTATAATCCTTCCATTTTCCTCAAAATCCCCGGCCGATAATGACCAGGTTCCCGTGGGATCACCCTTGGAGGTATCCAGGCCTAGGGCGACTACAAGAAAAGCCGGGTCAAAGGATTCGATCCTTTTTACAGCCCTATAAAGGGCCCTCCTGTATCTATAACCGTCCAGGGACTGGGGCAAGGGGATATTAAGATTGAATCCCACTCCCTCGCCGGCCCCGCTTTCATCATCAAAACCCGAAAAATAGGGATACGCGAACCTGGGATGACCATGCAGCGATATCGTCAGGACATCCGGCCTGTAATAAAAGATATCCTGCTGTCCATTTCCATGATGATAGTCTATATCGAGAATAACAACTTTTCCATATTCGCTTAGGTACTGGGCGACTATTGCACAGTTATTGAAATAACAAAACCCACCGAATGATCGGCTTTCTGCATGATGCCCCGGCGGCCTTACCAGTGCATAGCTGATTCGTCGACCCTTAAGCGTCTCCTGAGCCGCAGTCAGAGAACAATCCACTCCACGACGGGCAGCTGGATACGCGTTACGGTTAATAGGGGTAAAGGTGTCGATACAGTAATATCCGACAAGTATTGACGTCTCTTTTGGCAGACGGGTCTTGTTTCGCACCGGGAAGATATACGGATATAGAGATTCTCCCTCGGGCATCTGTTCACAGGCCTTTTTTAGGTACTCCTCGAAACGGGCATCGTGAACCGCGTGTATATGCCGCTTGGCAAAGGATCGGGGAGAGATTTCAACAAAGAGACCTGATTTCCGCAGTTCTCTTAAGATGCTGCCAACCCTGACGGGCGATTCCACATAACCCCTTTCATGGACATGGTGGATGGAATGACGGTCATTGACAACCAAGGCTATCTTTTCACTGGATTGGCTGTCGATCTTTGTCCTCGCCGCCTCCGGCTTCACATATCGAAAAGGCCTTAATCGTAAAGGGTCATCCCTAAAAGACCTGACTACCCTTTTTACGTAATCTTCAGGACAATACCCGGCGTATTTCCTTTCTAATATCGCGTTCACCACCCTGCGCATGAATTTGGAATCAGGCAATACATTCTGATCCAGCCCGTCATACACAAGATGGGGCATGCACGTATCTTCAGGCTTTACCGGCGTTTCATAGGCGGTATTGATAACAGGACGGGCGCCGTATCTTTCATAAAAACGGAGTCTCGACCGATTCTGTTTAAGCAGATCTTTATCAGGGCACGTATCGCTGTCGTCGGGAAGACATTCAAAGAAAAGCCCTTTAGACCCCAGGCCAACGGCCTCTCTTCTAACTGTTTCGTACAGCGCGCCACCCAGTCCTCCCCCGGTCTTTCCGCTGGCCGCCGCGATCCAGTCCAGAAAGCAAAATTTTATTTCAGGTTCATCGAGGAGAAGCGCAAAACCCATGACACGATCGTGCAGATTTTCCGCCACGAAAAGTACGGAACGAAAACGTTGTTTAAATGGATTACGAAGTCTTTCCCCTAATTGTTCAATCTCCTCCTCGGATACGCCGGTAAAACGGCCCCTCAGTATTTCCTTGACCTGTCTTATTGTTTCCTTGTTTAGGGGAAGAATATCATCATAAACCCGGCGTATCCGAAACATGGTATCTTCTCCCGCGGTAAGAATTCCCTTCCAAGATTATTCCCCTGATGGTATCTTTAAAGCTTAAACCAGCTTTCATGGCCGAGGCGATAAATCCCGCATCCGGACTGAGGCAAGGATTGGAGTTGACTTCCAGGATCCATGGTCGACCTTTATCATCGACACGAAAATCCACCCTGGCATATCCCCCCAGCCCGAATATCTCCCAGCAACGAAGGGCTAATGATCGAACCATTCGGATGAGGGGCCGGTCATTGGCTGAAAAATCGAATCTCCTGGGCGTGTGATGATATTCATAGGAGTCCTTGTCCCACTTCGCTCGATATCCCACTATATGAGTCGTTCCCTCACTGAAATTCTCAAAGATTATCTCTGACGGAGGCAATACCCGCGGTCCCTCAGGTGTGCCCAGAATAGAGATATTAAATTCACGGCCCTGGATAAATAGTTCGCCAAAGCAGCCCCCGCCAAGTTCCGGGGCACGCCTCAAGATGGTCTCTTTTAATTGATCCTTATCCTCAGCCGAGATAAGGTCGTTTTCATCCAGCCCCAATGAACCATGCTCCCAGACTGATTTGATGATCCACAGATCTTCCTTTACTACAGCAGGCGAAGGATAGAGAGAAGGAATGTCTCCGGGAAATGGCCCCATCCATGGCGGCGTGGGAAGGTCGGCCTGTGACATCCTCTCCTTGGCCAGTATCTTATGGGAGGTGAGAAAGACAGCCTCGGTACACGAGCCGGTGTATGGAAGCCCCATTACATCAAGCAGGGCCGGGAAAAGATATATCAATCTGCCGTTTCCACCCAGAGATTCCACAAGGTTAAAGACCATATCCGGACCCAAGGCTTCCAACCGGTTTCTAATGGATAATAGATCAATATTGCAGGACACTGATACAACCTCATGACCAAGGGCCTTCAAGGCTTCTGAGATTGCCGCCGCCTGGACAAGAACGTCCCTTTCATCGGCCCTGTCTTCTTTTCTGACTTCATTATGCACAATAGCAATAAGCATTATGGTCTCTGACTCTCTAGAACGTTCATCCTTTTCCCTGCAGATAGCAATATTCGCTCGATCAATGAATCATAGGAGAGATTCACCCTTTTACAAATAATGGGCAGATCCGAATGTTCCGGGTGCAACCCGGCCAGGGGATTTACCTCCAGGAAATAGGGATTGTCCATATCATCGCATCGGATATCCACCCGCCCTGCATCACGACAGCCCAGTATTCGCCATGCGGAAAGCGCAATCTCTTCCGATCTTTTCACAGCCGGATCATCATATGAACTCATTGTCCTGTATTCCACAAGCCCCTCAGATTTCTCCTTGTTTATATAGGAATAGGCCCCCTGCTCCGCCCCCGGGAGCAAACAGACTTCCATAGTGCCTATCGCAACGGCATCCCGACCCGTTCCGATTATCCCTATGGTAAATTCACGTCCGGAAAGATATCTTTCCACCAGTACGGGCTGTTGATAGGCATCTAACATGGCCTCACATAGAGGGGCCAGATCATCCAAACGCCGGACTATAGAACTGGGACTAATTCCCTTTCCAGTACCTTCGGCAATGGGCTTTATGAAGAAGGGGGGCTGGAAAACTATATCTCTTTCTTCAACCTTTTCTTCTACAACAAAGAAGTCAGGTGTTGGAATACCGGCATCGCGTATAACACGTTTTGTCATCCCCTTATGCAGCGTCAGGCTCAATACAAGAGGGTCCGAGAAAGTATAAGGGATACGGTACATATCCAAGATAGCGGGAACCTGGGCCTCGCGTCCTATTCCGTAAAGACCTTCCGCGATATTGAAAACCAGTTCCCATCTTACGCCCGCAACAAGCTTTTCAACGAGACGACGGGCGTTCCCTATGCGTTCCGTGTCGTGATGCAATGCCCCGAGACTGTTCTCAAGGGCAGTGATGGTATCTTCCCGGTCAAATTCGGCCGTTTCCATCTCACCGTAGCCTTCAGCAAGATAATCGGATCGCAGATCATAGGTTAACCCTATCCTCATAGTGACCTTTCTCCCATATAATCGGGAATATATGAAAAAATAAAAGTGAAGTGCCCCGCGCTTAGGCGCGGGGCATTTTGACAAAGGCGAGCCAAAGACCTTCCTCAGTTATCAGGCCCCGGAAAGTGGGTCCCATATCGACATGTTCTGTTAATAGAAGTTTCTATGCCTCGGCGTGGGGAACCCGCATAAAAATACCGGGAAAGGCCTCCTGTGTCCTGCGGTCCGGATACCGAAATATCGAACCTTCGTAATTGCGAAGCAGGAGATCGTTACCGTCCCAGCCCTCCCTGTAATCAGGCATAATCGGAATCTTTCCCCCCCCTCCAGGGGCATCTATCACATACGTGGGGACCGCGTAACCGCTTGTGAATCCCCTCAAGCCCCTGATGATCTCCAGCCCTTTTTCCACGCTGGTACGGAAGTGGGAAGAGCCTGTTATAGGATCGCATTGATAGAGGTAATAAGGTCTAACACGCATCTTTAGAAGGTGATGCACTAATTCCTTCATCGTCTCAACGCTGTCGTTGATCCCTGAAAGGAGGACGGTTTGCGAGCCAAGGGGAATGCCGGCATCCGCCAGCATGGAGCATGCCCTATAGGCCTCCGGAGTGCATTCCTCCGGATGTGTGAAATGGAGACTCATAAATAGCGGGTGATATCTGCGAAGCATCCGGACTAGCCCCGGGGTAATACGTTGCGGCAATACCGCCGGTATCTTTGTTCCTATTCGCACGATCTCCACATGGGGAATGCTACGCAGGCTCATGAGGATCCAGTTAAGTCGATCATCCCCCATTGTCAAGGGATCTCCTCCCGAGACAAGCACGTCCCGGATCTCAGGATTGGCGCGAATATAATCCATAGCCTTTTCGAGTCTGGATCGTGTCGGATGAAGAGTGCCGTTTCCCACGACTCTAGAACGTGTGCAATAACGGCAATAGGTGGAACAGAAATCCAGTGCCAACAGAAGAACTCTGTCAGGATAACGATGAACCAGGCCTGGAACCGGACTTTGCTGTTCCTCGCAGAGAGGGTCATCAGACTCTTCCGGCATGCGCCCAAATTCATGGATGGTCGGGACTACAGTTCGCCGCAGCGGAGCGAAAGGGTCGTCTGGCGATATAAGACTCATATAATAAGGAGTTATCCCGACGGGAAGCTTGGACATAAAGCTATCCAGGGCGGCAGACTCCTCCACTGAAAGAGTGAGAAAACGTCGCAGATGGAGGGGCGACCTTATCCTATTGCTTATCTGCCAGTGCCAGTCATTCCATTGTTTGTCGGATACGTCAGCAAAGAATTTTCGTCTGAACTGCCTTGTCTTGGGTGAAGTACGTAACAACCTTTTTCCTGTGAAAGGGAAACCAGTTGTCGGATTGATGGTGGGAATTTTAATATTATGGGTCCAAGGGGAGAGTTTGTCCACGGGTAAGTAACCACTACCCGGAGGCTCCTCGTCTCTATCCAGAGGGATGTCCCGGTCCTTTCTTTCCCGGGCTCCCTGTATCAGCGGACTCTCTTCATTCATCTGTCAATCCTCCTTTTTGAAAACAGGTTATCTAAAATTTGGATTAGGATATATATTTCTTGAAAAAAATCAAGTTTTTTTTGCTTATGACCCCCAAAAAAAAGACCTCCGGGGACCTCTCCCCGAAGATCAGATATAAATCACCCCGTCCATACAAAAAATGAGGAACAATCCTTAGAGTCTGCCGTCGATCTAAAATAAAGATACTGTTAAAACAGACGGACAAAGTGTCCCTCTAAAGGTGAGGATTATCACATCATGGTATATTTCGGGCCTCCGCCGCCCTCTGGCGGAACCCACTCAATATTCCCATAGGGATCCTTGATATCGCATGTCTTGCAGTGCACACAGTTGGAAAAATTCAGCTTCATTGTCTGTTTGCCCGTCGCTTCATCCACTTCCATTTCATAAACCCCTGCCGGACAGAACCTGACACAAGGGTTCTGAAACTCTCGCGTGCATCGTGTGTAACATATATCAAGGTCTTTTATCCTTAAATGCGCCGGCTGGTCTTCCTCATGGGTTGCCCCTGAATAGTAGACATCTGTCTCCTTGTCAAAGGTAAGTTTTCCGTCATATTTTATATCGCCTTTCTCTTCTTCCGGTGGGTTATCCATACCAAAGTATTCAGCTACCTTTTTCATATGCAAGTGATCCGATATTGCCTCAAGGCGCGATTTAAAAATACTCCCTCCCAACAAGAACTGGAATCCAGCCATTGTCATGCCTTTAAAAAATCCCCTTTCCATGGCTTGGTGAAAATTGCGTACCTTGTACAAATCATTCATTTCTTTGCTTTCAGCCATGGCAGTTGCATACTGCCCAAGCCGATCCGCACCGAAATCATCATTCAAGAGGCAATCAAAGATGGCCTCGGCTGCCAGCATCCCTGATCTAATTGCAAGATGAATCCCCTTAATCTTCTGACTGTTAAAGAGATTGGCCGAATCACCAACAATAAGACCACCCTGGACAGCCAGTCTAGGTACTGAAAAATACCCGCCCACAGGCACTGTCTTGGCACCGTACTGAATCAGTTTCCCGTCATGCAACAGATCCTTTACCAGAGGATGGAGTTTGAATTTCTGAAATTCCCTGTGGGGGTCGATAAAGGCATTCTTATAATCAAGGCTGGTTAATTGTCCTATACTGACCATATTATTCTTCATGCCATAGATAAAACCCCCTCCAAAGGTATCCCTTTTCAAAGGATATCCCATGGTATGGATGATTTCCCCGGCTTGGATTATGCCTTCAGGGATCTCCCATACCTCCTTCACGCCTACCTCATAGCCGGGAGCGTTTTTACCCTCGTCAAGATTAAAACGCTCGAGGAGGGTCTTTGTGAGGTTGCCCCTGGACCCTTCTCCGAACACGGTCACCTTTGAGTGGAGATCAATGCCTGGTTCAAAATTAGTTTTTTTGCGGCCATCAGTGCTAATACCCTTATCCCCGGTCCGGACTCCTATGACAGTCTCGCCTTCGTATAGAACCTCTGTCCCGGCAAACCCCGGAAAGATATCCACGCCATTCGCTTCAACCAGGCCCGCCATCCACTCATTTAAGCGGGAAAGGGAGACAACATAATTACCGTGATTATCAAGGGGATTGAGCGCGCTTGGGAGCATATTAAAAGGCAGTTTTATCTTGGAGTTCTTTGTTAAAAAATACACGGATTCCTTTTTAACCTCTCCTTCCACAGGGGCCCCTTTTCCTATAAAATCGGGGATAAGCTCTTCCAGCGGTCCGGGATCCATAACAGCCCCTGAGATCCCATGTGACCCCGGAAATGCCGCTTTCTCCAAGACAGCAATCATTATCTCTCCCAGTGATCTAACATCTTCAACCCCGCCTTTCTTCTCCTCATTCTTTTTGATAAGATTGGAAAGGTGAAGTGCTCCGCTAAGAGAGGCAATACCACCACCAACAAAAAGAACATCCACGTCCATTTTCTCTCTGTTTTCCGCCACGGATCTTTCATCCTCCTTTTGTTATGTATAAATCAAAAAACACGTACTAGCGATCGTCTTGATTTCAGCCTAGTTCACGCGGGTTCATCGGCTTAATGAACAGACCGATCAATGACATCTAAGTATTTTGTACCATATAGGCCATGGGGCCCTCTTTCAAGCGGCGAACTCTTTTATTATAGTATGACCCTGTACAAAAGAAGACCAGAAAGGGAGCCGAATATGCCATTAACGTGCTTATAATAACGTTTAATTCTCTTACTTCTACATGCCCGTTAACCGGACGAATATTTATGCGGTTATTTCTTTAACACAGCATCCCGCACAAAAGCAAGTATTTCTGTGGTATGATTGATTAAAAACGGTTCGCGGGAGGTGGGGAATTTCTTATGGATAAGGTCTGCCGTGCGTCTTAAAATGTTGGGAGGCCTGATACATAAAGGTGCGCAGGGCCGCTTCCCTGCCTGGCTGGGAAGAACCATCATAGGAGACATCGATATAGGGGACACTGAGCCTTCTCATCAATGGCTTGGCGATGGAAGCGGTGAGATTGCTCGGCATGCAGGTAAAGGGAAATATGTTTACAATCCCGTTATAGCCATGCCGGGCAAGGACCAAGGCCGATGATATGCTCAGACAGGCCTCGGTGCCGATCTCGAAAGAGAAGGCATTGCGCTTTGTAAGCACCCTATCCAGGTGACCTATCTTGTGATCTACTATAACGTCAACATGCTTCCGTGCCGTGCGGTATAACTTTCTCTGCACCATGTATTGATACAGAAGGGTCAGGCCAAATTTCAGATACTTCAAGATGTCCTTTTTTATTTCATCAAACTGACGGGTCTTGAGGTGCAATCCAAAGGCAACCTTGGCCTCCCTCAACTGATCATACGTCGTGTAGTTGATCCACTCACCGAGGGAAGCATTCACCGCCTCCGCTCCGTATCTCTCTAGTACCCTGATTGTATCCTGGTTGGATCTAACATGCGTTCGCACGTAGATCTCACCAATTACGCCTATAAGCGGTTTTCGTGGAATGCTCGGATCAATGAGATCTTTTGACTGTTTCACGATTTCCTCGAGATCGCTCACAATATACTTGAGATTGCCCGTGTATGAATATTTCGTGAACGATTCTGAGAGGTGATCTCTTGCATTCATGATAAACGCATCGGTTATCCCCTCTGATTTTTCATAGGGACGAATCCTCCAAAGGAGTCTATCGAGTACATCTCCCACGACAACAGAAAGAAAGCCGGCCTTCCTGAAGCTTTGGAGCTTCTCAGTTGGGACCAATCCCTGGAGATCATAGGCGTCATTGGAGCTAAGAGAGGTGATCTGGACCTTGTTGAGACCAGGTAAGGAGTCGAGGATTATCCTGTGCAATTTATTGTACATCCCGAATCGGCACGGACCGTCCGCCTCGGGCATAAAATACATATAGTCCTCGGGGTTGAACTTTTCCCCGAGCTTCTCTTTCTCCTTTTCCATGAAATAGAGGATATCCCCCAATGTCACAACACAGGGGAAGCACTCTTTGCCCGATGTGTATTGTTTTCCGATGTCAAGCCCCGTAT
>CAYUYB010000061.1:0-11173 GCA_964449025.1 uncultured Desulfobacteraceae bacterium | reverse complement strand
CACACATCCAACTGTCCTCCGGAGCGTTACCGGCAGCCGCAACGGACGATTCTAATCAAAGCGCGATACGGATTTTAGAGTGGAGCCGATTTCCCTGTGGAGTGGTAGAAATGGCGATCCAAAAAACCCGTTTTAAAAGTCAAAGAGAACCTTCAGCAATAAAAAGGTCAGGCCTTATCCTTATGGTTTTATTGTTCTTACTAACGGATGCCGCTCTTTGCCAATTTGAAGAATATGAGTTGAAGGCCGTGTACCTGGAAAGGATAACACGCTTTTTGGAATGGCCCGATGAAGCAAAAGGTTTCCTCGCTCAAGATACTTTTGTGATCGGTGTATTAGGAGAAAATCCTTTTGGCAACATATTGACGGATCTTTATGCTGAACGGCCAATCAAAAATAGAAATGTAAAAGTGCGTTATTTATCACAGTTAAGGGAGATCGAGGGATGTGATTTGCTGTTTATCTCACAGTCAATGAGTGAAGAATTGCCTCAGGTTTTGGAAATCACCGCCAAAAAACCCATTGTTACTGTTGGTGATACAGAGGGATTCTCAGAGAGAGGCGTTCTCGTTAATTTTTTCATTGAAAAGAACAAACTTCGATTTGAGATCAACGAGCAGGGCCTGCGCGAAGCGGATATTATGATTGACTCATTATTATTGAAAGTCTCCAAAATAGTAAATCCTTTAGAACAGGGGTTGTAAATGCCATAAGAGGCTACAAATGAAACCTTTACGAAGTATTTCCATTAAAACAAAACTTATAATGATTATCGTGGGAGTCAGCTTTATTACCGCTATCGCCGGGTTCTTTGTCGTTTTTCTTAATCATATTTCAAGTCTTAAGGAGGACTTGAAGAATAACACTGTTCTAAACGCCGAACTGGTTGGACAATACTGTGTGGTTCCGTTAAGCTTCCAGTATGTTGAGGAGGCTAATGAGGTGTTGAACAAGTTGTCCTCAATCCCCTACATCATAAGTGCGTGTGTGTATGATGAAAACGGCGAGATATTTGCAATCTATGCGAAAGATGAAAAATATCCCCAATGGCCTGTTCTGGAAGGGAGAATTGCGGATGAATTCTTTGAAGATAATTTCCTTCATGTTTTTCACCGCATTGTCTATCAGGACAAAACATACGGCACTACCTACTTAAAGGTTACTACTTCACATCTCAAAAGGCGAATTATAAACGAACTTCTTGTCATGCTGCCGGTAATTCTTGCCTTGCTGTTTGTTTCCTTTTTCATTGCCTTCGGACTGCAACGACCAATTTCGGAGCCTATCCGAAGGCTGGCGGATGTTGCCCAGTCACTTGCCGAAAAGAAGGACTACTCGGTTCGGGTGGAAACAAACAGGGACGATGAAGTCGGTGTACTTTATAAACGGTTTAACTATCTCTGCGAACAAATCGAGCGCCGTGAAAAGGAAAGGGGTCTCGCGGAAGCACAAATCCGGCAATTAAACGAGGAACTCGAAGCTCGCGTCAAAAATCGCACGGCAAAGCTTGAGGAATCGGAACAACGCTTAAAACTTGCATTGCAGGGAGGAAACCTCGGTTCATGGGACGTCAACTTGCAGACGGAAGAAACCATTGTTAATGAACGCTGGGCCCAAATGCTCGGCTACTCACTGGATGAGATAGAGAATACGCGGGAGACATGGATAAAAAGCATACACCCGGATGATAGGGAGCGGGTTCTCAAGGTGGGGGAAGATTATCGTATGGGGCGGATTGCTGAATATGAGATAGAGTACCGCGCGGTCACAAAGGAAAAGGATGTCATCTGGCAGATTTCCAAAGGGGCGATTGTAGAACGTGATGATGCAGGTTTTCCCTTGAGGATGGTCGGGACGGTAATGGATATCACGGAACGCAAACATATGGAAGAGGACCTGATCAGGGCTAAAGAGGCGGCTGAAGAGGCAGACCGGATCAAATCCGCCTTTCTTGCCACCATGTCACACGAACTGCGCACGCCGCTTAACGCGATCATAGGATTCACGGGCATCATGCTTCAGGGACTGGCAGGGCCCCTGAACGAGGAGCAGCGAAAACAGATGACCATGGTTCAGAACAGTTCCCGCCACCTCCTGGCCCTGATAAACGACGTGCTTGATATCTCCAGGATCGAGGCCGGACAACTGGACCTTTCCTTCACATCCTTTGAATTGAGGCCGTCCATTGAGAAGATGGTCGCGCTGGTTTCGCCGCTGGCCGAAAAAAAGGGGATCGAACTGAGACTGGACATCGCAGATGATGTCGAAACAGCAACCACGGATCAACGTCGCCTGGAACAGGTCATCCTCAATTTGCTCAACAACGCGGTTAAATTCACGGAAAAAGGCCATGTCCGCATCTCGTGCCGGAGAGAAAATAAAGATTACCTTCTGTCAATCGCCGACACAGGTATCGGCATGCGGCAGGAAGAAATACCGGGTCTTTTTCAACCTTTCCACCAGATCGACACCGGGCTTTCACGCAAACACGAGGGTACCGGTCTCGGATTATCCATATCCGAGAAGCTTCTAACCCTGATGGGCGGAAAGATCAGCGTGGAAAGCGAATGGGGAAAGGGCAGCATTTTTACCATACGTTTTCCAAGGGAGAAAGGAGCTTTGTGATGAACTATACCCTGTTGATTATTGAAGACAACGAACAGAATTATTATATGATGCGCTTCCTGCTGGAGAAGAACGGCTTTTCGGTCATAGGTGCGGAAACCGGCCGTGAGGGTATCGATAAGGCACTGCAATACAGGCCGCAGGCCATATTGCTGGACATACAGTTGCCTGAGATGGACGGATACGCAGTGGCGGCGGAACTGAAAAAGCATGCTGAAATTGAGGACGTGCCCATCATCGCGGTTACCTCGTACGCCATGGTGGGTGACAGGGAACGGATACTGGCGGCCGGCGCGACCGGTTACATCGAAAAACCCATTAACCCGGAGACCTTTGTGGGAGAGATAAGAGGATATCTGGGAATTAAAGATTGAGGATTGGCGATTTGTGATTTGCGATTGAAAGAATTTGAACATTCAATAAATCAACAATCGACAATCGGCAATAAGAAATCATCAATCCCAAGGAAGGGAGAAAAACAATGAATATCCTTATCGCGGATGACAGAGAGGATAATCGGTACATGCTGGAGGCACTGCTCAGGGGAAACGGGCATGATGTTAATTCGGTCACAAACGGCGCAGAGGCCCTTGAAAGGCTTATGACCGGGGATATCGACCTGATTATCAGCGATATCCTGATGCCGGTCATGGACGGCTTTCAGTTGTGCCGGAAGGTCAAGACGGACGAGACCCTGCGCCATATCCCCTTTATCATTTACACCGCCACATACACCGGGCCGCAGGATGAGGAGTTCGCCAAAAAGATAGGAGCGGATTGTTTTATTATAAAGCCCTGCGAGCCGGATGTATTTATGGAATCTATCAAGGAACTGGCGGCTTCCAGCAAGGGACGTGATATTGCTTCAACGCTGGAACCGTTAAAGGAAGAGGAGATCCTCAAGCTTTACAGTGAACGATTGGTGAGGAAGCTTGAGCAGAAGATGCTTGAACTGGAAAAAGAGGTCCAGGCGCGGCGGGAGGCCGAAGGGCGTGAGAGGCATCTAAACGCGGTCCTCCGCTCCATCAGGGGTGTTAACCAACTCATCGTTCGCGAGAAGAGCCGTGACAGGCTGATTAAAACGGCATGCGACATACTGGTGGACTCGCGCGGTATAAACGGGTTCTGGATCGCGCTGACCGACCGGCTTCCTGACCGTGTAGAGGCTGCTCAGAAAGGTTTTCAAGAGGAGGCGTTTTCGGCCCTGGTCGGCATTTTCAAGAAAGGTGGAATGCCCCTATGTCTCCGAGGTGTGCAGCCTGATTCAGGCATTATCGTAAAAAGTAATCCACTTGAGGAATGCGAAGTCTGTCCGATGGCGAATGCCTATGGGAAGGCGGTCGCGCTGTCGACCAGGCTCGAACACGAAGGACGATACTTCGGATGCATAGGCTTTTCCGTCCCGACGGAGTATGCGGTGGACGAGGAAGAGAAATCGCTGCTGGAAGAGATCGCCGGAGACATCGCCTTCGGGTTGAATAGCATCGAGACAGAGGCGGCCCGGCAGAAATCGGAGCAGACCCTGCGCGCCATTTTCGATAGCGCCGCTGACGGCATTCTGCTGGCCGAAATGGAGACGCGTCTATTCGTAAACGGCAACAAGGCCATAAGCCGCATGCTCGGCTACAGCTCGGAGGAGATCAGAGGGCTGTCCGTCGCCGATATTCATCCCGCCGAAGACCTGCCTCGCGTGGCGGAACAGTTCGAGAAGCAGTTTCGCAGCGAGATAACACTGGCCCCCGGTGTCCCAGTGAAGCGAAAGGACGGGAGCGTGTTTTACGCCGATATCAGCTCCGCCCCCCTCGAATTGGAGGGACGGCCGCATCTGCTGGGCATTTTCAGGGACATCACAGAGCAAAAGAGCCTGAAGGAACAGTTATTTCAATCCCAGAAGCTGGAGGCGGTGGGCAGACTGACCGGAGGCATCGCCCATGACTTCAACAACATCCTGACCACCATCATCGGGAACGCCGATATCATGCTTGCCACCCTTCCCAAGGATGCCCCGGCGCGTGAAGGGCTCGAAGAGATCAGGGCTGCCGGGGACCGGGCTGCCGCTCTTACCCGCCAGCTCCTGGCCTTCAGCCGCAAGCAGGTCTTGCAGCCAACTATCATGAGCCTGAATGAGACGGTGCGTAATATGGACAGGATGCTCCGGAGGATCATAGGCGAGGATATTGAGCTTAAGACGATCCTGGCGTCCGACCTGGGGCTTGTGGAGGCGGACATAGGACAGATCGAGCAGGTGATCATGAACCTTGCAGTGAATGCGAGGGACGCTATGTCTAACGGCGGAAAGCTCACCATAGAGACGGCGAACATGGAACTGGATGAAGGGTATAGTCGCGACCATATAGCGGTTATCCCGGGCCCTTACGTGATGTTGAGCGTGAGCGACACGGGATCCGGGATGACAAAGGAAGTGCTGGAACAGGTGTTTGATCCCTTTTTCACCACCAAGGAAACGGGAAAGGGCACCGGGCTGGGCCTTTCCACGGTATACGGCATTGTGAAGCAAAGCAAAGGGAACATCTGGGTCTACAGCGAGCCGGGAAAAGGGGCCACGTTCAAGATTTATCTGCCCAGGGTTGACAAACCGATCAGGGAAAAGAAAAAGGAAAAAAAGCCAAAGACCCTCACCGGTTCCGAGACCATTCTGGTTGTGGAAGATGATGACATGGTACGCAACTTTGTGGCAAGGGTACTTAAAGGATTAGGTTACAGGATTCTGAGCGCGGGGGACGGCCAGGAGGCCATTAGCATTGCCGGGGATCACCAGGGCCCCATTCACCTTATACTGACGGATGTGGTCATGCCCGGTATGAGCGGAGGAGAACTGGAGGAGAAAATGAGCGTCTCCAGGCCGGGCATAAAGCTGCTTTATATGTCAGGCTATACGGACAATGCCATTGTGCATCACGGGGTCCTGGACGAGAGGAAGACGTTTCTTCAGAAGCCTTTCACCCACGAGGCCCTGGGCCGCAAGGTTAGGGAAAGGCTTGATCTATCGTAAAAAACGCCCCTTGTTTCTCAGGGAGAGCCTGTATTCCACGGTTTAAGGATATGTTTGCCAAATGGATAAAAGGAAAGGAAAGAGGCAAATCAAAGGAATCCAAAAGGAGATCCACAATTTAAAAAATATGCTTAAAAAGGCAGAACTTCGTCCATGTAAGGGTGATTCGGATATATTAAAAAAAGATAAGGATATCAAGGGCTTAAAGAAACAAATTCGTTCATTGGAAATGGAATGTGATCGACATATTTTCATCTGGTGGCAGAATGAGAAATTAGTCTATCATGGCAACCTCAGAACAGAGAAATTCCATAAGCCAACCTGTAAATACTTTAATTGGAAGAATTGTACTGAGATCTTTCATGCCAGAACGGACGCTATTGAATCAGGATATGTCCCATGCAAGATATGCCGCCCATAATTATATTAAGGCTGTTAGGCTTTAGCTCTTAGCAATTAGCTCTTACGTATTACTTATCTATCAGCTTTCAGCCTTCAGCTCCTTGTTCTTTACTCTTTCCTAATTTCTGTGTCGTGACTTCTTTCCTCTCATCTTCTTATCCTCTTTCCTTCTTTCCTGTTTTCTGTTTTACGTTATGCGCTACCTGCCCCGCCGTCTTGTCCCGCCGAAGTTCTATTGGTTCGTTCGGGGAACGAACCCTACATAACCATATCCTAACCTGTAGGGCCTGTTCACCGAACAGGCCGCATGCCTCTTCAGTCTTCCGTGTCCCGCCGAAGCCTTGGCGGAGGCGGAAGCTTGTTAGCGAAGGCGGCTCCGCTCCCGATAGATTCCCGCCGTAGTATCACCCATCTGAATTTAGGTTGACATACCTGCTAAAATTTTCTACGGTGCCATTCCAGAAAAAAGACCTCTTATGAAAATCTGATAGCAAAAAGATGCCGCGGTCCGCTCTGTTGATTTCGGGAACAACAAGATGCCCTCCGTTGTATCCTCCTTTTTCATGATAGTATTTTAGGGTATTCATCACCACAAAGGAGATATAGTTCTTATGAACAATAATGTTAGAAAACTTAGATCTGTCCTAATAGTGGGTGCCGGAGTGGGAGGTGTTCATGCCGCATTCAATCTCGCCGATCTGGGATTCAAGGTGTACTTGATGGATAAACAGGCCACCATAGGGGGAAAATTGCCCCAACTTTACAGGACTGCGGAGGATAACTTCGCCCTTGGAATGATCACGCCTGTTTTGCTGGAGGCAGCAAACAATGCCAATATCGAGATCATTCCCTTGGCCCAGCTTGAGAGTGTGGAAGGAGAGCCAGGGGCATTTACGGTGTCGATCAAAAGGTCTCCCAGGTATGTGGATCCCCTTCGATGCGTCACCTGCGGCCTTTGCTGGAGCGTATGCCCTGTTAATGTGCCAAGCGAATTTAACTACGGGCTGGGCTCAAGAAAGGCAATCCATATGCCTTATTTGGGAGCCGTGCCAAATAAGCCCTTTATTGATCCGGAAACCTGTTTGCAGCTTAAGGGCGAAGAATGCAACAGATGCTCAGACGTGTGCCCTACGGACGCCATACATTTCGATGAAAAGGATGCCATCCAGAAGCTGGAGGTGGGCGCGGTTATCCTTACCCCCGGCGTGGAGCCTTTCCGTGACTCCTCTGAGGCTGGGGCACTTGGATACGGAACGATGGCGAATGTCATTGATAATTTTCAGATGGATAGACTGGTCAGTATCTACGGGCCTACCCAGGGGCAGGTTAAAAGACCGTCCGATGGGAAAATAGCCAAAAATATAGCTTATATTCAATGCGTGGGCTCCAGAAGTCCGGGCCACGACCTGGAGTACTGTTCCTCTATCTGCTGTATGCATGCCATTCGGTCCGCACTGTCCATGAAGGGGAAGGACCAAGAAAAGGAGATTACCATCTTTCACAATGATATCATGGCAATGGCCAAGACGCATGAGAAGATATATGCAGAGGCGCGCGAAAAAGGAGTTCACTTTGTAAGGGCTAAGGTGGCGTCTGTTACAGAGGAACAAGAGACAAAGGATCTCAAAATAGAGTACGTTCCAGAGAAGGGGAAACAATCAGAACGTGGCGTATTTGACCTTGTGGTCCTGTCTCTGGGCCTTATCCCTTCTCAGGATGGTGTTCAGCTAGCGGAGCGGCTGGGGATTGAGTTGAATGCCTGGCGCTTCCCTGTATCCACCGATCACTCGCATATGGTAGCGCCCGGAATAATGGCTGGCGCCAGTTTCATGTCTCTAGCGGACACTCCTGAGGCTGTGACCGACGCGCAGGCGGCCGCTATGGAGGTGGCGGACCTGCTTGCAAGCCCCGAATCACGGGCTGCAACAGCAAGGTATCTCCCGCCTGAACGAGATGTTAAGGGTATCCCTGCCCGGGTGGGTGTCTATGTATGCGAGTGCGGCGGGCTTATCTCCAATATACTGGATACTGATATGCTGGCCCAATTTTCAGCGCAACTTGATGGCGTCGTGGTGAGCATGAAGATGCCTTATGCGTGCTATGAAGCGGGTATCGAGCAAATAAAAAAGAGCATACAGGACCATGAAGTAAACCGGGTCGTTTTTGTAGGCTGCAGTTATCGCAGTCACCTTACCAAGCTGCAAAATCTTATACGTGAGGCGGGGCTCAATAGGTTTTTGGTGGAAATGGTCAACGCGCGGGAACTGGCCGCGTGGGTTCACGTTGATGAAAAGGATAGGGCCACCGAGCGGATAAAAGAAGAGATAAAGGGTATCGTGGCCAAGGTAAAAGGGCTTGAGCCCCTTACCGTTTACACAAGAGATGTGACGCAACGTTGCCTTGTGATCGGTGGAGGCATAGCGGGGATGGTTACCGCTCGAAATATTGTTTTGCAGGGAATCCCGGTTGATCTGGTGGAAAAGACGGACCAGCTGGGTGGAAACGCAAAACGGCTGTCCTACGATGCGCAGGGCCGAAGGATTTCCGACTATATCGATACCATGCAGAAGGAACTAAACGCAAATGCGTTGATGCGGATCTTTTTCGGATCAAACATAAAGGATATAAGAGGCCGTATAGGTCAATTCCGGGCAACCATACAAACACCTTCGGGTGATTCGGATGGGCGTTATGGCGCGATCATCGTTGCCACGGGAGGGAGGGAGTATGTTCCTAAAGAGTATCTCTATGGAGTAAACGAAAAGGTCATCACCCAGCTTGAGCTTGAAAAGATGATAGAAACGGATGAAGCAGGATTAAAGCGTGTAGATTCCGCTGTTGTTATCCACTGTGTCGGCTCCAGAAATAGCGAACATCCATTCTGTTCCCGGGTATGCTGCAGCCAGGCGGTGAAAAACAGCCTCAAGCTCAAGGAGATAAACCCCTCCATCAAGATCTACCACCTCCACCGTGACATCAGAACCTATTTCATTAACGATATCCTGTATCAAAAGGCCAGGCAGGAAGGGGTGGCTTTTATTAGATATGATGAACAGGAAGGACTGCACGTCTCACAAGATGTAGCATTGACCATCAGGTGCAACGATAGTACCAATAATGAAAGCCTCGAGCTGAAGCCCGATCTGCTTATATTAAACGCTGGTATATTGCCCGGAGAGGATAACGAAAACCTCTCTCAAATACTCGGCGTTCCATTAGGGGAATGCGGGTTCTTTGAGGAAGAGGATTATATGACCTTTACTCCTGTCGCTTTCAGCAAAAAGGGAATTTGTTTATGTGGTCTGGCCCATGGACCGAAGAGCATAGATGAAAGCATCATCCAGGCAAAGGCGGCTGCGGTCAGGGCGCTCGCCGTTCTCGGAAAGGAAAAACTCACCCATCAGGCCGTGTATGCCGAGGTAAACCCGGGCAAATGCATTGCCTGCTTGACCTGTGTCCGCGTATGTCCTTTTGGGGTCCCGTTCATCAATGATGAAGGTGTTGCCGAGATCGTCCCCTTAGAATGCCGGGCATGCGGGATTTGCGTCAGCTCATGTCCCAATGATGCCATAGATCTCAAGGGTTTCACCGACAACGATGTCATTCCTCAAATAGAGGCGATGTTTGCGTGAGAAAGACAAGGAGAAAGCCATGAAGGAATTCGAACCAAAGATAGTTGCGTTTTGCTGCCATTATTGCGCCCTGGCTGCTGCTGATACGGCCGGAAGGACAGGACTTCAATTTCCACCTAGTTTACGGGTGATACGGGTCTTATGCACCGGCAAGGTGGAGGTTCTTCACCTTCTGAAGGCCATTGAGGCCGGGGCGGACGGTGTAGTCGTTATCGGGTGTAAATTCGGCGAATGTTATTTCAAACAAGGTAATTACAGGGCCCGAAAGAAGGTTGAGCGGGCGAAATCCCTTTTAGAGGAAACCGGTATGGAACAGCGAAGGCTTAGATATGATTCTGTGGCCGGCCCTTATGGCAAAGATTTTGCTGACATTATAAGCAGTATGACGGAAGAGGTTAAGGCGCTTGGCCCCAACCCATTGCGATCGTAAAAACATCAGCACACATAGCATTTTAAACACGGAGAGATAAGCTATGATAGTAGGTGAAAGAAAACCGTTTTCAGAGATATTATCCATGGTGGAGAATTATTCCAAGATCCTGGTTATTGGCTGTGGTTCGTGTGTTACGGTTTGTATGGCCGGAGGCGAAGAAGAGGTGAAAATCCTGGCCTCTCAATTGCGCCTGGCGTTCCGCAAAAATAAGAAAGATGTTAGGGTTGAAGAGGCCATGGCCCTGCGACAGTGCGACGACGAATACCTGAATGATCCTCTATTGCTTGATAAGGTAAAGGCGGTGGATATTGTGATATCCATGGCATGCGGGGTGGGTGTACAGCACGCAACATCATTTTTTAACCGCAGGATAACTGATAAATCGATAAGGATTGTGCCCGGCTTGAATACCACTTTTATGGGTGCCAACCTGGATGTTGGTATTTGGGAGGAGCGCTGTGTGGGGTGTGGTGATTGCGTGCTCGAAAAAACGGGCGGCATTTGCCCTATCACCAGATGTGCGAAGAGCCTGCTTAATGGTCCCTGCGGAGGTTCTTCGAACGGGAAATGCGAAATCAACAAAGAGGTCGATTGCGCATGGCACCTCATTATCGAGCGACTTGAGGCATTAGGAGAACTGGACAGGTTAAAGCCGATTGAAACCTATAAGGACTGGAGGCCAAGCCATAATGGCGGTCCGAGAAAGACCGTGAGGGAGGATATGAGGATATGAAGGCTGGAAGTAATCTCGAAAGGCTTTTGGCAAAAGGGGAATTTGTGGTCACCGGAGAATTAGGGCCGCCCAGAGGACCTGATGCGGACGTGGTCAGGAAAAAGGCGCATATGCTCAAGGATAATGTTGATACTGTCAATATTACGGATAACCAGACTGCCATTGTTCGTATGTCCTCGATCGCTGCATGCAAGATATTGATCGACGAAGGCCTGGAACCAAACATGCAGATGGTGGCGAGAGACCGTAACAGGATTGCCATGATGTCCGATATCTTTGGCGCTTCCGCCCTTGGAATAAGAAATATGCTCTGCCTTTCCGGCGATCATCAGACT
>CAYUYB010000060.1:5032-11219 GCA_964449025.1 uncultured Desulfobacteraceae bacterium | reverse complement strand
TGATGATGTTGACGTTGCGGATATTGCTCGCGAATTAAATATACAAATCCCAACGGGGCATTTTCTTGATTATTATATCGCATCATATCTCGATGAGAACGCTAATCTATCATTTTATTTGTCAATAAGCTCATTATCCCAAAGATTTGAGATTTTTAAAGGGGTCAGTTTTATTGCTTATAAGATGGATAGGCACGGCAATATTGAAACCATAAGCTTTCGTCCATATGGTTAATGAATTCATTCAGCTGGAACATTTCTCGGGTGTTGAATATTAAAAGTGACAATAATCTTTGTAAATTCCATCAATAACCTGCTTACACATCAAATCTAATATGAACCTTGAATATATCTTAAACAACCTAATAACCAGCGGCATACCGCTCTCTGACCCTGATGTGGTGAGAAAATTCAAGGTCCTTAACATCTTCCAGCTCGCCATGATAATGTTTGCCCCCATACTGGGGCTGTTTTATTTCTATATCGGCGCGGCAGTCCTGTTTTATGTCTCGATTATCGCCGGCATACTGATGATCGCCGGCGTAATCATCCTAAGGTGGACGAAAAATATCGTTCTGGCAGGAAATTACGCGATCTTTATACTGTGGGCGGAGATCTCCATAATCTCGTGGAACACAGGGGCCATATCCTTTGAAGGTATCATCAATCCCTCCTGGCTGTTGAACGCCGGGCTTATACTCCTGGCTATTTTTTTGAATGGATACCTGTCAGGGACAATCTGGGCGGCTATCGTCTTTGTTCAAACCGGCGTGGTTATCTCCATGTACCGCGCGGGACATCAGTTCGCGAGCCTCATCCCGCCCGCAATAACGGCGACATATTCCATGGGCACATACCTGATATGCCTACTCGCCATTCTCCTGTTCGCCTTTTTGTTTGAAAAGGAAAAGATCGAGGCCCTGGTCCGAGAACGCGAAAAATCACGAACCATAAGAGAATCCAAGAGATACATGGATGAGATCTTTGATAGGTACCCTATGCCTGCCTTTGTGCTGGACAGCAGACACAGGGTTATTCAGTGGAACAGGGCGTGCGCCGAGCTCTCCGGGATTGGGGTACAAGAGATCCTGGGCAAAAAAGTATGGGATGGTTTCTCCTCGGATGATAGTGGGAGCATCGCGGATATGATTATAGAAGATGTGGATTCCATGAAGCGAAATCACGGGGAATCCATAATATCGCAGACAGATTCCGGCATCTTTGAACTGGATACATACCTGCCCGGATTAAAGCAAGGAGAGCATGTGATCGTGACAGCTGCCCTTCTCAAGGGAGATGATGGAATAATCAGAGGCGCTATTCAGACGATACAAGAGGTCAGAAAAATCCCGATTGAGGGTGGTAAGGAAACAGATACCATGGACGAGAATTTCCTGAAGCCTGTTTTCAGGATCGATTCCAAAGGCAGGATAAATTTCTGGAACAAGGCCTCTGAGGAGATGTTTGGCTATAGCTCCGAACAGATGATGGGTAAAAATTCGCTCTCCATCGTAGCGAAGAAATACAGGCCTTTTTTTAAGGATACGCTTGTCAAGGCATTTAGGGGTGAAAGATTTGCCGTGCGGGAATTCAGGTACGAGACCGCTGATGGCAAGTCCGTATACGTGATGGCGATGGTCTTTCCTCTGAAAATAGCGGAGGACGAGGAGATGGAATGTCTTGTTGTAAACACCGATGTCACCGATCTAAGGCTGAAGCTCAAGAAATTGACCCGCTACGCGTCTGAATCCAGTGAAAAATTCAAGAGCCTTACCGAGGAATATAATCTCTTGAAGAAGAATATAGCGACATTTATCCGAAAAAAGGATGATCAGAATACTTCATAACATGCCTCGAAGAGCCACGCTTTTCCCCCGGAGGCTCACCCCTAAAAGCTATGTGCCACTCACTGTTTTTTTGGGGGAATAATGCTATCAGTGAGTTATAACATGGTCTCTATCCCGGAATAATTGAATGTGGTTCTCTTTGTCATTCCCCGGCCCGTTCGATCCGATCACGGCCCTGAGCACAGGCGAATGGTTGACCGGGGGATCCAGTATTCTCTTTGTCATTCTCCGGCTTGACCGGGGAATCCAGTATTGTTAAATATTGCATGGATTCCGCGATCCCTGGATCGTGGTCCAGGGAAGGCAAGTCTCGGAATGACGGAAAGAATGGATTACGCAATCATGGGTAAGATGCAAGGTCTGAAAGTCATGGAATAAAATGGGATGATCGGGAGGGTGTCCATTCAATCATTATGAAAAAGAGCGGAATCTCATACAGGAAAGCCGTTAGTTATCTTTATGGTCTCCAGAAATACGGAGTTAAGTTCGGCTTATCCAAGACATCCAACCTGCTTAAGAAGCTGGGGAACCCTCACCACGGAACAACCTACATCCATATCGCGGGGACCAACGGAAAAGGATCCGTGGCCGCCATGCTGGAATCCATTCTTACCACCGCGGGATTTAAGGTCGGTTTCTATTCCTCCCCTCACCTGGTGCGGTTCACGGAACGTTTCCGTGTCGGTCAAAGGGAGATAACCCAAAGAGAGGCGGCTGAATTGACGGATAAGTTGATAGGTGTTATGGATCCTGATGATCCCCCCACATACTTCGAGGCCACGACCGTCATGGCCCTTTCATATTTCGCGAAGAAGAAGACGGACATATCGATCATGGAGGTCGGAATGGGCGGGCGCCTTGATGCGACGAATGTTATTACGCCTGTGGTGTCCGCCATCACGAATATATCTCTTGAACACACATTTTATCTCGGACCACGGCTTATCGATATCGCCGGGGAAAAGGCTGGCATAATCAAGAAAGGCGTTCACACCGTGACAGCCGCGACCCAGCCTTCGGTCATCAGGCTTTTCCAGGAAACATGCGCTGGGAAGGGCGCCCCCTTCCTGCGTGTGGGAAAGGATGTCCGTTATCGATTCAGCTCCTCAGGCTTGAATTATTACGGACTCAGACATAGCTTCAGAAACCTCGATGTGGGCCTCAAGGGAGATTTCCAGCGCAGAAACATCGCCCTCGCTATCGCCGTAACAGAACTTCTGGAGAAGAAGGGATTCAGGATCGGCGAAGGCGACATAACACAAGGGTTGAAGGAAACGGTTTGGCCTGGAAGACTGCATCTTATCTCTCAAAATCCTTTGATTGTTGTGGATGGCGCGCATAACCCGGGGGCGATAAGGGAGCTTGCGGGCTCCATAAGAACAGCTTTTTCTTACAATCGTCTGATACTTGTGATAGGGATAATGGAAGACAAGGATATCAATAGTATGATAGCCGATATAATTCCATTGTCTGATTACGTGATATGCACCAGGCCTGACTATTATCGCTCCGCCGATCCAGGGGTTTTAATGAAAAAGGTGTCCCTGCACAATAAGCCAGGGGAGGCGATTCCCGTCATATCAGAGGCTATTGAAAAGGCAAAACAGATGGCGGGGCATCGGGATATGATCCTTGTTACCGGGTCCCTGTTTACTACCGGAGAGGCGCTCACCTATTTTGATCCCGTAAAGTTCAGGCCGGACGCGTTTTGATTTTAGAGAGCAGCAGATAATTTAAGGATCATCTCCAAATTAGTTAAGATAATACCTGTGAAGTCGATTGAAATTTACTTCCACAACGTCATAATAAGGCCATAAAAGGTAAATATCCGTCTCCACAAAGTCATTACCCGGCTCCAAGTCATTACCCGGCTTGTCCGGGTAATCCAGGGTCATGGAAAAGCATAAAGAAAAAGCTGTTAACGGATTTACCAAGAAATACAATATAGACAAGCTTGTTTATTTTGAGCAATATTAAGATTCGGTAAACGCAATCAATCGAGAGAAACGCATTAAGAAATATGCACGTAAATAGAAGCTTGATCTGATTGAGAAAGAGAATCCACACTGGAAGGATTTATATAACGAGTTGGTTTATGGATACCCCGGATAAACCGGGGTATGACAGAAAGGTTTAGGGTGAATATAAATTACACCGAAACAAATTCGCCTGTGCAACCATCCAGTGATCTGGACTTCATATATGGTTGAAATGAAAAGGTTAATTCAAAGGATGTTGCTTGGTGTCCGGAATATCTATCAACTAATTTGGAGATGATCCTAATTTAATTATGTAGAACAGATAACAAACGAGCAGATCAACCGAATAACGAACAACCTGTTATTGCGTAAAGGAACAATATCATCGGGATGAAAAAGGGATTAGGGTTATTATTAACATCGTTAGCTGTTTTCCTATTATGCGGGCTTAATCCCCACCGTGTCTTTGCCTCCGGAAACGATGCAAAGGCCATCCTGGGACCCGATGATGGCACCCCTTGGGAGATAACCGCCGAAAGCTTCGGGTACACGGAGAAAGAAGGGGTTTTCAAGGCCATGGGAGGTGTGGTTCTCACCAATGGATATCTTTTACTCCGGGCCCAGGAAGCGCTGTACAACAGAAATTCAGGAAGTGTTAAGGTCTATGGCGACATCCGTTTCGACGCCGGCGAGGATACGCTTACCGGTGAAGAAGGTCTCTTCAATCTTAATGACCGGACAGGCACAATTACCGGAGGGAGCCTTTTCCTGAAAGAGAATCATTATTATATCAGCGCCGATGTAATGGAGAAGACAGGGGAAGAGACTTACAGGGCAACTAATTTTTGTCTCACGACCTGTGACGGACCGTCACCTGCCTGGAGCATAACAGGTTCCGAGGCAACGGTTACCCTTGAAGGCTATGGCAGGATGAGGAATGCCGCATTCAGGATTGGCGGAATTCCGTTTTTTTATGTCCCTTATATGCTATTTCCGGCCAAGACAAAGAGACAGACAGGCCTTTTGCCTCCTGCCCTGAGTTATTCCGACCGTAACGGTATGGAAGTGGAAATCCCCTTCTTCTGGGCTATATCCGAGCACACGGACGCCACCTTCTATGAACGTTTCATGTCAAGACGAGGCATGATGCAGGGGATCGAATTTCGTTACCTGTATGGCGATAACTCCAGGGGGACATACCTTTTGGATATCCTCCGGGACAAAATAAAGGAGAAGGATCTGAGTGATCCCGAACAGATGGAGCTGGATCCCTCTGAAAGGACAAACAGGACCCGGTACTGGTTTAGGAGCAGGACTGAACAGCAGCTGCCGGGTGGGAATATTATGGCGCGCCTGGATACCGACTTCGTGAGCGATCAGGACTACTTGAAAGAATTCAGGGAAGGACTCACCGGATTTGAGACCAGGCCGGATCTGGAAGAGGACTTCGGCCGTCCTGTTGAAGAGATCAGGTCGCCTGCCAGGAGATCGGCGTTGAGGTTAAGTTCTGATGAGGATGACTATAGCGTTCAGATACTGACCTCCTATTATCAGCGGCCGGAGGATTTAATGGAGGACCAGACACCTCAACCGCTTGCTGGAATCGATTTCACTTTTCTGCCCAGGCCCTTGTTCCAACTCCCTCTCATCTTTTCTCTGGATTCGGATTACGATTATATATGGCGTGAATCTGGTCTGAAGGGCCATAGTATCTCCGTCAGCCCTTGCCTGACCTTGCCTTCCCGTTTTGGCTCTTATCTGGAATTTGAACCGTCGATAGGTGTTACCCGGAATATGCAGTGGCTCAGCAGCAACGCTTACGACATTGATTCGCGATCCCGGAACATCTATCACTTTCAGGCAAGACTGTCTTCTGTCCTTGAAAGGGTCTTTGATCTGGAGGGAAGACAGGCCAAAAGGTTGAGGCACAAGATAGAGCCTTCCTTGCTGTATGAATATCGCACCCGGGAGGGAGAAGACGGTTTCATCACATGGTTTGATCCTATAGACAAGGCCGGAGAGCTTAACAGGATAATCT
Organism: uncultured Desulfobacteraceae bacterium; assembly: GCA_964449025.1. GTDB lineage: Bacteria > Desulfobacterota > DSM-4660 > Desulfatiglandales > HGW-15 > CAYUYB01. The sequence goes on along the minus strand of CAYUYB010000060.1, from coordinate 5,355 downwards.
TCTCCCTTGATAATTTCGTGGATGCGAAAAAGCAGGACTCAAAAGGCAATATTACTTACGCCCGTTGGGCCACACTGAGCCTTGCTCAGGGATATGACAGTGATAGATCCTCTCTTGAACCCCTTACAGGGCTCTTAACCCTGATGCCCTTCCCGGGGTTGGATCTTGACACCGAGTTCCACTGGGACCATGATAAGGATGAGATATCCTTTGCGGATCTTTCCCTTGAGTTTGATTTGGAGCGGTCAGGTGGGAGGAGAGATACCTATGAGATCGACTATGTTTATCTGGATGAGGGACACAAGGGATTGAGTTATTACCTC
>CAYUYB010000060.1:0-5022 GCA_964449025.1 uncultured Desulfobacteraceae bacterium | reverse complement strand
GACTTAGGATATGATATTGAAAAAAGCTACTGGATCGAATATCTGGCCCAATGCTGGGGGGTCAGGCTGACGGTTGAGAGATTTGACGAGGAGTCGAGTATCAAGTTGACTTTTCGTCTTCTCGGTCTGGGGGGTTGATGGTCTGGTTTCCGGGACGAGCTATGATCCGGTCCCTATAAAATGGATAAAGAATTTACCAAAAGCATAATTAGGAAAGGCCCAAGGCACAGGGCGCATGGCGCAAGGCGCAGGGCATAAATCTGATTTTGCTCCCCTTTTAGGGGAAGGTTGGGAGAGGGGATCAAGACAAAATAGCTGAAAGCTAACAGCTAATAGCTAAATAATTACCTTGACCCCTTGAATCCTAGAACCCTTGAACCCTCGCTTATTCATTAACCGGATGAACCCTATTTTTGCTGAGATTTAATCTGTGATGGATAGATGAACTTTAAAGGAGATTAGAATGCACGCGGTTATTATGGCAGGCGGATCAGGAACCCGGTTTTGGCCTTACAGCAGGGATGACAGGCCAAAGCAGTTCCTCAAGATAGGGGGCAGCGCGCCCATGCTGAAGGAGACCTGTGACAGGCTGGGGGGCCTAATCAGGGATGAGGAGATGATAATTATCCTTGGCAAAAGGCATCTTGACCAGGCACGGGAACTTTTAGGAGAGAGGAAGGTGCATATTCTTGCGGAACCCGTGGGGAGAAATACTGCCCCGTGCATTGGCCTGGGGGCGATATATGCCAGGCACCTCGGCTATGATGGACCTGCGGCTTTCATGCCGGCCGATCACAGCATCAGTGATCGAGCGTCCTTTTTAAAGGCCCTTGAACAGGCCGGAAGGATCGCGGAATCCGGCGGTATCGTTACCCTCGGAATTGTTCCCTCGCGGCCGGAAACTGGGTATGGGTATATCCAGAAGTCCACATCCTTGCCTGTTCGCGGATATCCCGATGTCTTTCAGGTCTCCAGATTCGTGGAAAAGCCTGATGAGAAAAAGGCCAGGGAATATTTTATAGACGGTGATTTTTTCTGGAATGCCGGGATCTTTGTAGCCAATCATGAGACTATTTTGGAGGAGATAAAGCTACATCTGCCCTCACTTTATAGGGGGCTGGCTTCCCTGGAGAAGTGTTTGGGTTCCAGCTCTTTTGAAGAGGATCTGAGGGCTGTTTACCAGGAGATTGAATCCATTTCCTTTGATTATGGGATTATGGAAAAGACCCGGTCACCCCTTTACATGATACCCTGCGACTGTGGGTGGAGCGATGTGGGTTCTTGGGAATCATTGCATAAATTGAAGGAGAAGGATCACGACGATATGGGGAATCTCGCCGAAGGTGATACTGTCCTGATTGACTGTAAAAACAATTTTGTTTCCGGGATGGGCGGTCGTCTCGTGGCCTGTCTTGGCATGGAAAATTGCATTATTGTTGATACGGATGACGCGTTACTCGTCGCTGACATGAAAAGATCCCAGGATATCCGCAGGGTCGTTGAACAACTAAAAAAAGATAACAGGGAAAATTTGTTATGAACTCCGCGGTCTCCAGAGCATACCATAGCCCTGGCATTTTTCGGGAAGACCCCGGCAATGGACCTATCTATAAGATGCCTAACCGTCCCCGGGATATGCTATATTTCTATAGACTGGTAGTAATCCATAAGGATTTTGGCTACCTCGGGGCGTGTAAACTCCTTGGGGGGAACCTCACCTCTCGCGAGCATGGCACGTATCTTTGTGCCTGAGAGGAGGACGAAGTCCTCCGGCGTGTGGTCTGGAACGTCACGCATCATCACCACCTTGCCCAGCTTTTTGGACCAAGCGGTATGATCCGCCTTGAAGATATCTATCTCCAGCGCATCTCTGGGGATTTCGTCAAAGATGGTCTGGGCCTCAAAAGGTCCGTAGTAATCCCCTACTCCGGCGTGATCCCGACCCACAATCAGGTGCGTGCAGCCGCAATTCTGACGGAAAATGGCGTGAAGCAGGGCCTCGCGGGGGCCGGCATATAGCATATCAAAACCGTATCCGGTGATAAGGACGGTATTGGGTTCGAAATAAAGCTCGGCCATCTTGCGTATGGCCGCGTCGCGGACGTCGGCAGGGACATCTCCTGGCTTAAGTTTTCCCAGGAGCATGTGGATTAGGATGCCGTCCGCTTTTACGGCCTTATATGCCATGCGGCAAAGCTCTTCATGGGCAAGGTGCATGGGGTTGCGGGTCTGGAAGGCCACCACTTTTTCCCACCCACGTCTTGCTATTTCATCCCTGATCTCATAAGCGGTCCTGAAGGTATCTGGAAAATCCCCTCTAAAATAGGAGTAGTTGAGCACCTTGATAGGCCCGGAAACAACAATATTGCCAACTGAATTAAACGCCTTCACACCTGGATGTTTAATGTCGGTAGTACGGAACACCTTTTCCGTTATCAGCCTCATCTGGCCGGCGGTAATCTCTTCAATATCCTCTATATCCTGGATGGCGAGTATCGGCTTGCCTTTCACGTTAGGGTCTCGCAACGCGAATCTTTTTGCTTTGTCGATAGCCGAAGCCGAAGTATCCTTAATAACATTCATAACAGGTACAGGCCAGAAAAGCCCCTTTGCGGTCCGCATAATTTCGGCGACACTCAATGATTCCGCGACGTTCATAAAATCGGTTAGAGGATTGAAATAACCCCCGCCCAGCATGACGGCATTTGCCGCTGCCGCTGAAGACGCTAACACTGACGGCAGGTTAAGGGCCTCTTTTTCTAGTTCGCATCGCTCTCTGTCATCCATAACATACAGAGGATTTAATTGATCCGAGCCATGCGGTTTGATCATAATTCCTTATCTCCCGGGATTGTTGTTAGAAATATGACTATGGAACTACTATCAACTGTGTATTTCCATGTCAAAATATATTTTATAGATTTTAATGAGATTCAACTCGCCAAACTTTGTTGAGGGATTGAGAGAGGCTAAGATTCTTTGCCGTATTCGCGCAAGAATCTGTCAAAGAACATCTCCATAAATTCATGTCGTTCCTCTGCAATTCGCCGCCCTTCCTTTGTAAGCATCCTGTCCTTGATCTTTGAAAGCTTCAGTCTGAATTCCCTGTATGCGGTATCCTCTATTGTATATGGATCGGTCTTTTCAGGATCAACTGAGGGATTGTGAAGCCTTGCCCCTACCTCACCGGCAAATTGAAATGCCCTGGCTATGCCTATGGCTCCCATGGAATCCAGCTTGTCGGCGTCGAACAGTACCTTCGCTTCCAGGGTCTCCGGCCGGGCATCTCCCCTGAACCTGTGGGTTCTTATACAATGTATAATGTTGGCCTTTCGATCTTCTGAAATGCGTTCATCCTTCAAAATCTCTTTCGCAATCTCGGCACCTTTTTGGGCATGGCATATGTTACCGTTCGACCTGTCCTGAAAGGGACGGCCGATATCGTGCAGATAAGCGGCGATGCGGAGGACCTCCAAATCCGCCCCTTCCACCTTACCGATATGCATGCACAGGTTACAGACTCTGAGCGTATGATCCCAGTCATGGCTCCTCGGCGCGTCGGAGAAATAACCCATAGCGGTTTCTTTTAAGTGATCAATAGTCATAATCCAATACCCTGGCTGAAACCTTTATACCGCGTGGCGGGGATGCAGACAATAACATTTTTGGGAAAGAGGTGAGGCGGGATGTCCATTTTGAAAAAATTCAAGATTCAAGCCTCTCCTGTTTTTCCTTCTTGACACACAAGGTCGATCTCCATATATTGAATCCCTAAAAAGGGAATCCTTATCAACAGAATTAACAACTTTTGAAGAGGAGGTGCGATTTGACAAAAAAGATATGGATCACAGCATTAATTATTCCTGTCATCGCCGTATATTCGATAGCATATTCTACGGAAAAAATTACCGTACTAAATCCCACACCGCCGAATAGGATGGTCGATCGAATACCGCTTACACCCCGGCTTGATACGCTGGAAGGAAAGACAATATTCCTGGTGGATATCGGATGGGGGGGTCCGCAGGCTGCTCCCAGCATTTATGAGGAAATTAAGGCCTGGTTTGCCCAAAATATGCCTAGTGTGAAAGTGGAGGTTCGAGGTATTCAGGGCTTCTACATGGCGGATCAGCCGGAACTCCTGAAGGAAATATCCGCAAAGGGGGACGCGGCCATGTTCGGGATAGCCGGTTGAGACAGCTGTATATCGGCCGTGAGCCGAAACTGCAAAACCTTGGAACAGCAATACAATATTCCCACTGTCGCGGGCACGGCAGCCAACATCCTGGATTATGCCCAATACAATTTTAAGTACACCAACGGATCGCCCATTCGATACATAGCCTTCCCTTTTCCTGTGGCCGGTCAACCTCAATCGGTCCACCATAGATATATTTTTGAGGGCAGAGACTTGGTAAGCGGAAAACCCATGATGCAGGCATTCATCGAGGCACTGACGGCTCCTCTTACAGAAAAAGAGAAGTATAGAGGACCGGCGCCTGAACCTCAACCAGCGGCATCCCGCTATCTCGGGCCTGATACCGAAGAGAACCTGCGGCAGCTTTTCGAGGATCTCGACTATACAGACTATCTTCCAATTGTCCTTCCGACCGAAGAACGGGTGGCAGAGATGCTGAAAGGCACTTCTCACAAACCGGGGGAGGTCATCAAGGTACTGGACTGGCCGGGGGGCAAGCGGGAGGTTACAGTGGAAAGGGTAGCGATCTGCGCTGTTATGTCAGGCGCCAGACCGGAACATCTTCCCGTGATCCTGGCCCTGGCCAATCACATACCCTTTGGAAACTCCACGTCGTCCATGGCCAATATGATCCTGGTCAACGGACCCATACGAGACGAAATAGGCATGAATTACGGTCACAACGTCATGGGACCTCATAATCTAGCCAATTCGGTTATCGGCCGCAGTTACACAATTATGTCGAAAACCATCGGCGGTTTGCACAGCGAAAAAACAACCTGGAGCACCCTGGGAAGCACCATGCAATACAACAATGTCTGCAT
>CAYUYB010000059.1:0-11263 GCA_964449025.1 uncultured Desulfobacteraceae bacterium | reverse complement strand
CGATTGTATCAAAGACCTGTTCAGGGAGTTCAAGGGAAAAAACTCCCATTAATTCTTGGCCGGGGATGGCCCTTTTCTCATATCCAACTACCTTTTCGGTAACCTTAATAACGCCCTCACGCACTATGAACTGTCCCGCGGGTCTGCTTCGGTTTGTCCTTATAATTTCTGTCTCTTTTTCGGTCCTGATGCGGGTAAAATAATTAAGATCAGATCTATGAACGATAATATCCTTTTTATCCAGGTCCAAATGATCCACCTGATATTGTCTGGCCATATGCAGATAGATGGCACCAGGGTGACATTCCTTAAAGGCCCTGATGCTGTCTATATTTCCGATGGCTTGGCCGGTGTCTTTTTCGAAGATGGTATAGGTGCCGCCCCCGGATCTTATATCTACCAGGTGGTGGGGATTGGATCTCGTGGAGTACCATGTGGGGACACCGTCCGCGGTTCGGGTCAGTTTGGCCTCTAATTCAAGCTTTTCCAGGTGTGTGGCAATGTCTTCGGACCAAAATGTTTTATCCTGCATAGTTAGGGGTTTTTCCTGGGCTGCGCAGGGTAAATGGGCTTCAACCACATAGGGATTGTGAGGATCCAAGACGGCGGCCTCATAGGATCGGCCAAACAGCTCCTCAGGGTGTTTCATAAAATATTGGTCAAGGGCGTCGGCTTTGGCGATTAGGATAATCATGGACTCTTTACCGGAACGCCCGACCCTTCCGGCTCGTTGCCAGGTGGTGATAATGGTGCCGGGGTATCCAACAAGGAGACATATATCCAGATATCCGATATCAATACCCATTTCAAGGGCGCTGGTAGAAACAACCCCCATCAAGTCTCCTTTCGCGAGTCTCTTCTCTATTTCTCTTCTCTCCTCCGGCATGAACCCCGCCCGATATGAACTCACCTTATTTCTAAGGCCGGGAGATAACCTGGATGTCCACATATGTATCAGTTCGGTGTCCTTGCGGGACTGAGTAAAGGCAATGGTCCTGAAACCGGACCCAATACAGTGAGCGAAGAGTTTGGCTGCGGAAAAGCCAGGACTTATCTCTGGGTTCAGAAAAACAAAGAATTGGCCGGATTTCGGGGAACCACTTGAATTGACCACATAGATTTGATCCTGAATAAGGTCTATTCCGAATTTTTCCGGATTATTGATGGTGGCGGAAAGGAGAATGAATCGGGGATTTGCGCCGTATATCCCGCAGATCCTTTTAAGTCTTTTTATGATTTGATTCATGTGAGATCCGAAGATGCCCCTGTAGGTGTGAACTTCGTCCAGTATAATATAGGATAGGTTTTCAAACAGTGGCTTCCAGGCTTCATGATGTGCCAGTATCCCCTGATGTAGCATGTCCGGGTTTGTGAAAAGTATGTCCGGGACACTGGTTCTGATCTTTTTTCGTTTATACGGGGTGGTATCTCCGTCGTAAATCTCGGCAGAGATCTTTCTCCCTCTCTTTTCTAGCTCATTCAAAAAAGCCGAAAGATTCTTGAGTTGGTCCTGTTCCAGGGCTTTAAGTGGAAATATATAGAGGGCCTTTGCCTTTTCATTATCAAGCAGTTCTTCCAGGACGGCGATATTATAGATCAGGCTCTTACCGCTTGCCGTTGGAGTAGAGATGATCACGTTTTCTCCTTGCCTGATATGTTCCAATGATTCGACCTGGTGAGCGTAAAGATCTGTTATTCCCCTTATCCTAAGTATCTCTGAGATTTCTCTTTTGAGCCGTGGGTATGGTGCGTATAGCGGGTCCACGGGAAGGGTGTGGTTAAAATATACAAAGGCCCGGCCGAAGTCGGGATGATTCTTAATATCATGCAGGTATTGTGAGAGTTCCATCATGGCACCGCGGGGCTTGAAATGATTTAGAGATAACCCCCAAAAAAATATAAATTAAAGGGGGTCGCAGGTCAAAGGGAAATGTTAGCCAGGTATATATATTAAGAAACCTTTGACGGTACCACAGGGAAAAATTGCCCTGATCTGAGCCGGATTGAGACCTCGTTTTTGTTGGTAATGCGGTGATCTGAGGATGGGTTTGAACGGGGTGAAGGTGTCTTCAGTTTTATCAAACCTAAAATCGTCACATCAACCCTTTTTGCTTGAGGGAGAGATAACCTGTCTTTGTAATGATGATATGATCAAGTACTTCGATGCCAAGAATCTTACCAGCGGCGACCAACTGTCTGGTAGTGTTAACATCATCATTGCTCGGTTTAAGGGTACCAGAGGGATGATTGTGGGCCAGGATTATTGATGCCGCCCTGTCCGAGATGGCTTCCACGAACACTTCCCTGGGATGGATCCGGTTGGCGTTCAATACACCAACGGTTATAACCCTGTTCCCTATCACTTCATTGGCTCCGTTCAAGGTGACACACAGAAAATATTCCTGTTTTTTGTCTCCAATATAGGAAATAACCGGTAATACATCCTCAGCCTTATGGATGGTCCTGTTTTCCTTTACGAGCCGTCTCCTGGCGAATTCGAGTGAGGCCAATATCTGGCATGCCTTGACAAAACCGATACCTTCTATGGGAATCAGGGTTTTTATGTCTATTTTACCTTTATTACTGCTATCGATCCTCCTTAGGATGGATCGGGCGACACTCAACACACCCTTTCCTTTGACCCCGCTTCCCAGGACTATAGCCAACAATTCCGTATCAGAGAGCGCTTCAGGCCCTTTGGCGGCGAGTTTTTCTCGCGGCCTATCAAAATCGGGTATATCCTTAATTTTCAATATGGGTTCCAGTTTCCAGTTCTATACGTAGGTGATCAGACAGTCCTTGCACCATTCTCCTCTAATCTTGTTTTTCCATGTCGATAACGCCTCGCAATTGCTTGAAAACAGCCTCTCGCAATCTCTTGTTACTTATCTTTCGAAAGAGCTTCAAAAGGAGTACTTCATCCTTATCCAGGGGTTGCGGGGTATCGGCTTCATCGATCGCGGGGAGGTATCCCGTGGAAGGATCCGATAATTTTAGATTATTGGTTTTTTCCCGAAAAAAGTACGTTATGTCTGCGCCTAGGGCCTTTGAGATCTGATATAACCGCATAACGGAGATCTTGGTTGTGCCTTTCTCGTATTTTTGAACCTGCTGAAAGGATATCCCAATCCTTTCGGCCAAATCAAGCTGGGAAAGCCCCCAGCTCTTTCTCAATGATTTGATCTGTTCCCCGATTTTCTTATTTAGCAATCGATTTTCCCTTCTAAATTTAATCTGACCTATACCGATTTCAAAGATGACCTATCACATAAAAGAGAATAAATGTCTAACAACCCAGGGTAGTAATAAAATGTTGACAAATATATCGCACTAGTAGTATTTAGGATCTAAAGGAGATAGAGATATGCGGAAAAAAAGGATACTGATTGTTGATGACGAAAAGGCTATCAGGGCGACAATGGCTATGGCCTTAGACTCGGTCAAATACGAAATTGACGTTGCGGAGAATGGACTTCAGGCCATAGAGCGACTGAATAAGATATCATATGATTTAATTATTACTGATTATTCTATGCCTGAGATGGACGGGCTGGAAATGATAAGTATAATAACCTCCAAATATCCCAATCTTCCTGTTTTAATGATAACCGCTCAGGAATCCGTGCCTGATATGTTGAAAGGCAAGAAAGCTTCCTTTTTTCCGAAACCCTTTAAGGTTATTGAACTGCAAAAAAGGGTACGAGGCATCCTAAGCGGAATAAATGCTAACAGTTAAAAAAGTGGACTCATCTCCTAAACAGCATATCGATTACTCAGATTGAGTAAATCGGGTAAACTCAAGATTTACCTACTCTATCATTTCGGCCAAGTCTTCCGGTCTAAAATTCAATCTCGCAAACAGTTTTTTTTCAACCTCTCTACATTCCTTAAAATTCTCTTTGATCAATGTGATTATTGGCTCTTTGTTCTTAGCGTATCGCACTAGGACATATTCTAAGCGTTCATCAAGGTTCACCACCTTGTTATGGTTCACCCTTTTGTCAGCGTAATAAACGATCTCACCGGCTCTAACGTCTCCATACGGGTCATATCTCTTTAGCCTGATATGTTCTCCAACAATATCGGCAATCTCCACAAAATTATTCTGGATACATATCTCTCTCCCTAGGGCTGCGTGGTCATGCTTGGAATTCAGGCACATGGTCTTTCCTATATCGTGCATGAGTGAGGCCGCTCTCACCCTTTCTATGGAAATATTGAATCCTGCTTCGATATTGGCCTTGGCAAGCAAGCACGCGACCTTCTCAACCATAACGGAATGGTCTTTGATATTATCCAGCATCCCGTATTTGTCCATTATTTGAAAGCACTTATTTACATCTGGTATCATTTTTTATATCCTATAATGACATGTCCTCCTTCAAGAGTAAAAGTGGAACCGGGTCATTCAAATTCCATAATATAATAGAATCTAAAAGAAATTCTACAGCATAGCAAGTCATATTTTCGGTATACTTCAACTGAGCTTAGAGGAGTGCGAGACTGTAAGATGTAAAAAAGGGAGGCTATGGGCTAAAGTTGACAGTTACGCGCCTCTATATTAGTATAAATTTTGAACGCTCCAAGACATCCTCCCTTATTAAGAGAGGGAACAATAAAAATCAATGATAGGACACAAGATGATTACGGTTCGTGGTTATCAGAAGACATGCATATTGTTTGCGGTCCTCTTGCTCTTTTTCACGGCTGTGTCGGCTGGTCCCATGGAACAGTCAAGCCTGCTTGTTACCATCAATTATATCGAAACCATTTCGGATGCGGAGCAGTTCGCCAACAGGGTCTTCGCCTATGTCACGGTCTCGTCCTCTGATCGGGAAAGTCTTTCGGGATTGACACTTTCAAACTTCGTGGCAATGGAGGACGGAAGTGAGATCAATGTGCTGGAAGTCTCTCAAACTGATAATCCTATATCTGTAGTCCTTGCCATAGACACGAGCGGCAGTATGCTGGCCGTGGACAAGTCCGGCAAAACCTCCATAGAGGCGGCAAAAGAGGCGGCAATTGAATTTATCTCCATGCTGGGAGACGATGACAGTTTGGCCCTGTTCAGTTTTGACGATAATACAAATCTTCATCTCGATTTCTCCACAGATCACCAAACTGCAGTCAATGCCGTAAAAGGACTCTCGGCCAGAGAATCTGCGCCCACGCGTCTCTATGATACCGTCATGGCCGCGATAAAGAAGGCGTCAGAGATCCCAAAGGGGAGAAGGGCGGTAGTACTTTTGACTGACGGCAAAGACGAGAAAGGTGGAGGTACATGCAGTGTCCATAGTTTTAATGATGTTATAGACGCGGCTACGACAAAGACAATAAGAGTCCCTATCTATACAATAGGATTAGGGCCCCAGGTTGACGCAAAGGAGTTGGGCCGTATGGCCAGCCTGACAGGAGGCCGAAACATGATTGCGAAATCCGTTTCGGAATTATCCCTTTTTTACACATCGGTTGCGAACCAGCTAAAGAATCAGTATCTGGTAGAATACTTGATGCGCTCGGCAAGTGGAGAACATAGTCTCGTAATAAAGGTGATAAGGGGCGCTGACATCGGGCAGGATGAAAAAAGATTCTGGTCGCCTCCCTTACCTGTCTCCGTTCATCCTGAAGTGAACATAATCCGACCCCTGCCGGGTGATTCCGTTCGAGAGATTGTGGATGTACAAATAAAGCTTGGCTCCGAGAACGGAGTATCCAAGGTGAGATTGTATGTTGATGGGGTTTTAAAGCAAGAGGATGCCTCTCCGCCCTTTGAGGGTCTAAGATGGGATACATCGGATCTGGCTGAGGGAATGCATGTTTTGAGGGTAGAGGCTGTGCGTACAGATGGTCAGATTGGGTACCAGGAGGCCATGGTAAAAAAAGAGGGTGTTATTCCGGAAAGGGAAGGAGTTCCGGCATTGGAAAAATCCGGAGCGAGAAAGGTGATATTCGCTGCAATAATAATTTTTGTAATCCTGTCGTTGATCATCCTCATGGCATTAAGGATATGGGGCGTAAGAAAACGGCCCATAGAAGACATCGGGTCATCCGTGCGAACAAAAAAGATACCCGGGAGTGGAGTGACACAACCCAGCCGCAAGGTAGCTGATCAAGGAAATGAAATCGAAGAACAATCCGATATAGATAAGGAAGCGACAATAATGGACGCTCAATCTATAAAAGAGCCTCTTGCGAAACTTACGGTTATGAAAAGCCATGAACTGGATCTTGGGGCGGCCTTCAAGGTGCTCAAAAATACGGAACTGGGCCGAGGTAGCGGCAATGATATCCGGATCCCTGACAAATCAGTATCCAGGAAGCATGCGGTAATCAATTTTATCGACGGGAAGTTCTACATTCGAGACCTTAACAGTACTTACGGCACAAAGGTTAATGGCAAGCATGTGACATCGACAGGAGTTATGATAGATAATGAAGCCGAGATAGAACTGGGTACCAGTGCTGTTCTGAAATTCAATATAATCATAAACGGGAAAGGAACGAAAAAAGATGATAAGACAATAGTATACGATCAGGATACTTGATCCCGAATGTACATATCCGCCTTTCCCCTCAAGCTTTTAACCAAATACGCTTCCATATTGGGCTCCTTATCAGGGTGTTTGGTAATTATCGTAACCGGATCCACTTTCACCAGATCGTAGACGCGTTCATACACCTTCTTGCTGATGACTATTTGATTTGGACCCGCTCCTTGGCAATACCTCGCAGCCTGGTTGACTGTATCCCCTATGACCGTGAATTCGATACGTTCAGAGGACCCTATAAAACCATGTATCACCTTGCCGGTGTGTATTCCTATACCTACCTCGAATGGTGGGAGGCGGCGGATTTTTCTTCCTTCTCCGAGCATGCGCATGGCTTCCTGCATTCTAACGGCTGCCAGCACCGCCTTTTCCCACTGGCGGGGATCGTGTTCAGGACTTCCGAATACAGCCAGGACCGAATCGCCCACGTATTTATCGATAATCCCATCCAGATCGGAGATAATTGGGACGAAGGCGTCGAACATTTCATTTATAGCGCGTACGACTTCGTCTGGCTCCATTTTAGCGCTCAGCACCGTAAAGCCCCTTACATCCGATACAAGAATAGTAACGGGATCGATGTGTTCCCCACCCCGCTGGAGATGCCCGCATTTTTTTAATATGCTGTCGGCAACTTTAGGAGAATACTGGCGTAGAAGATTCGATCTAAGTTTTTCTTCCCGCTGTAGATCCTTTCTCAGGACACTATCTTTTAGAAACATCGCGACTTGATTGGCAATGGCACGAAGAAGCTCAAAATCAGTCAATGAAAACGCTTCACGGAAGATGTAATTATCTACATACATTACACCAAGCACGTCCAATCCGGAAAGGAGAGGGAGATAGATAGCGGATTGGACATCATAGTATATGGCGCTTTGAGGGGCATCTCCATTATTTGTAGTCTCGGAAGGCTGGGAGGATGTCCAGATAAACGCTTCACGGTTGTGGAGAGCGCGCTCGACAAAGGTCATGCTTACTGAGTGCTTACCGGGAGGCCAGTGAGCCTTGAGAAGGGGCTTACCGTTTTGATCCGGAAGAAGCAGAGCGCCGCGTTGAGCGTTTGGAACCGCGTGCCTTAACTGTTCCACAAGAAGTTGTCCCAACCCCTCGATGGAAGAGGTTGTTCCAAGGGCCTGGATGAAATTGTTGAGGGCCTTTAACTGCTGCCATGCCTGCTTTTGTGAATCATCAACTTTTTCACCTTCAAGTTCGGTGAATGGAGGCGTTAGAGCGTCTTTTATCGAGGTGATGGTTCCTTCGGGCACAGATTCGATGATTTTATCCGAGTCGGGCTGGAGGGGGCTTCCTTCGCTAATGACGGTCTTTTCCGAAGGAAGTATGCGTTCGCCCTCTATACCCGGGACTTGCGTCTTCATATCAATATCAATAAGAGTCCATCCTAAACGGATTTTTGAGCCGTGAGGCAGCCTTGTCTTTCCTTCTATTCTGCGATCGTTAACCCATGTGCCATTCTCACTATTGAGGTCTTCTATCCAATATTCTTCGTCTTCATATGTAAGGCAAGCATGGACATGGGAAACATAGCGATCGGGATGCAGATCAACATCTACATGATCATCAGCCCCTGGTTTACGACCGAATGTAATGCTGTTGGATGCTGTTTCAAAATGCTTAGGCGGATTAGGCGAAAGTGTATAAATGATCTTCATGGAACCTATACCAATTGTGCTGTTGCACGGATAAAATACTATGTAATACCATATCCCCGCCGGAGATAAACCGGATGAACCAGGGAACATAACGAGGGGGATAAAGATACCGTCAATAGTCAATCTGAACTGGTCTTTTTCAAGACGACATCTATAGCTTTAAGGGCACGTGTTCTTATTTTCAAGGAGCTAAAGACATATTTCTAGTGGGACCGGGAAAATCTGCCACGGGTTCTCGCGGAGCGAGCCCTTGAAAATAAGCCTTGCGCAGGGCCCGGCTGGAATCCTTTTTGGGATGTCCTCTTGCAAAAACAGCCGTGACCTCGGTTGACAATATCGTGCACCATAACCTGTCAACATGCTTATAATTACGGCTTAATCTTTTACTTCGTTGCTTACTAATTAACTGGATGATCCTTGATTTTCATACCATAATTCTTCATTTTGATCACAGTATAGAAAAATCCGGGGACTGAGTCAACATATAATGCTCACCTCACGATCAAAGAATGTCCGTGCAGGCCGCTTGACAGGGCCCATAGTATCGACTATCCTTTTTTCGCGTGGTGTTTATATTCCCTGAACGCATGTGCCTCCCGACATGATTTATGATAAACATATCAGCCTACGAATTAGGGTAAGTCGGCCATGAATATACTGTACGGCTCGTATATCTTGATTACCAGTTGTATTTTTCTGTTCTTTTTTCCGTTTTTCTGGCTTTACACCCGTATGAGCGGACAATATGGCGATGGCTTAAGGGAGCGCCTGGGATATCTTTCAGCGGATCTTACCCTGCCACTTTCGAAATCAAAACGTGTCTGGATCCATGCGGCCTCCTTAGGTGAAGTAAAGGTGGCATTATCTATTATCGACAGTCTTAGGAGCAACGTTCCTGATTGTTCGTTCCTGCTTTCGACTACAACAGCGCATGGTCGGGATATGGCAAATACCACTTTGAACAAATCGATTCCGGTGATTTATGCACCGCTGGATTTTGTTCTGTGCGTAAGAAGGGCGTTAAGGACTATCCGCCCCGATGTATTGGTGTTTCTTGAGACGGAGATCTGGCCTCTTTGGATTAGAGAAGCCCGAAAGATGGGGGCCAAGACCGCATTAATCAATGGTCGGATTTCGGTTAGATCCTACCGTTCCTATCGCAGGTTCCGCTCTTTTTTACGCATCATCTTGGGTGATATTGACAGATTTAGCATGATTACCGAGGGAGATAGAAAGCGGATTATTTCTATTGGGGCCGATCCCGAAAAAGTATCCGTAAACGGTAACGCCAAGTATGATCTACTGGGGAAACTGGCTGAACCTTCTGTTGAACAGGATGTGCGAGATGCATTTAACCTCGAAGCATCAAGACCTGTCTTCATAGCGGGGAGCACGCGTACGGGTGAGGAAAATATGATCATTGAGGCTTATAAAAGGATCATAGAAGAATTCCCCGATATGGTTCTATTTATCGCGCCCAGGCATATAGAAAGGACAGGAGAAATAGCATCCATTCTTGAGAATCATAATATTAAGTATCAGCTTAGGACCGAAATAGACGGGAAAACCGTCAAAAGGAAAGGAAAGGTCGTGATTGTCAACACCGTAGGGGAATTATTTAGACTCTACAGCATCGGTACGATCATATTCTGTGGAGGGAGTCTGGTACCTCTCGGGGGGCATAATCCACTGGAAGCCGCTGTATGGGGGAAAGCGGTATTTTACGGTCCTTATATGGAAGATTTTCTTGATGCGAAGGCCCTTTTGAATGAAAACGGTTCGGGGATTCAGGTAACCGGCCCCGATATGCTTGCCGATAAGGCAATCAATCTGTTGAGGGAACCGGGACGTCTGCAAAGTTACGGCCTTAGGGCGCGTGAGGCGGTAATAAGGAACATGAATTCGGGTGAGAGACATGCGCGTGTGATATCCGATTTGATTAGGGTAGTATAAGAAAAGGAGTATCTTTTATGGTCATTGACAGAAAAGTTATAAAATCTATTCAAGACGGTCTCTCTAAAAAGGTTCTCGCAAAAGTTGGGCGAGCGGCCGAAATTATAGTCAAAACCAAGGAAAAAGGAGGGAAGGTCTCCGCTGTTATAGGCAGTGGACCAAACCTGCACGAGGGAGTAACAACACTCATAGCGGAACTTATGCACAAAGGGATCATCGACGGTGTGTCCACAAGTTCCGCGGTAATAAATCATGAGATGGGAGGCACACTGGAAAAGGTGAAGAGGGTCGAAGGGGTTTCCTTGGGATTCGATGATACAAGGCTTCCCTCGGATGGTCGCCTGGAAGTCACTATCTTATCCAGAGGTATGCTACAGGAATTTGAGAAAATAGTTGAGATTGATGAGAAGTTATACAGAAGAATGCGAAGGGCCAGAGGAGATATTATTATTAAAGTTGCGGGAAACATGGCTTACCCGTCTGGGTTATACACAGAAAGGATAGCCAGGGATGTGCTGGCGTTATCGAGAAAGGAAGGAACCCCTTTTGAATTTATGGCAGGGCTGGGGGCAGATCATTTAACAATGATAGGTGCCGGAGCTGCCCTCAACCTTCCTGTCCTTGTCACGGTACCCCAACTTGTAGGGGGTGGTGAGGTAGGTCTGTGCATAGGAGATTCCTTGAGTATTTCGGAAAGATGCCGTCGTATAGCGGACCTGTTTGAAGAATCCGATGTTATCATTGAATCAGCAATAGCCCTTTCCCAGGAGGTGCATGACGGACCGTTTGAAAGATTCACGGGTCACGGAATATGGGCTGATTGGGAAGGTATTCGTACTTTTTCTTTGGCGAATAAGAAGATTATTCGGATTGATCTGGATCCTAATTTGGAAAAGGCCTGGTTATATGAACGCAGATCTAAATCGATATCCAATGCTGTTCAGAAAGGACTTCCCAAGACAAAGGATCTAAGAATACCTTTCAGGATGGAGATGTCTGGTTTTGCTAGAATCCCCGGCAGCGTCCCTATTGTCGCTGACATAGGTGATATCTGGCCGTTGCTCGCAACCATGGTCGCTGATTTACTGG
>CAYUYB010000058.1:0-11561 GCA_964449025.1 uncultured Desulfobacteraceae bacterium | reverse complement strand
TAGATCTTTTCATAGTTTTTTACCTCCTGATCATAGAATTTGAAAAACAGTAAATGTCGATACCACCTTCTGCGAAAAATCCTGTTCCGGCTTAAAAAGTTATCCGTGTGTTTCTTCCCCGGATAAGTAGCAAATCCATCTCGTCCCCTGTATATATCATATACATATTACTGTCGGCGCCAAAAAAAAACAAGAAAATTGCACGGCTCCGGCATTTTTTAATCCTTCCTAATATCTTGATTCTCGCAAAACCCGCTCTATTTTTGCCTGCCAGCTTGCCCCCTAAATGGCTTAGCGCGTCAAAGGCCCCGTCTTTTAAGGTATCTCCACAAATTAAGGGATTGCCGAGCGCCATGATGCTATTTGGAGGATAAAGCGTTATAAAAGATCAGAAAGGTGACCATGACGGAGATGTGTCTTCACCCCTTAAGAAGGTTATTCTATTCTGGTTTTGTCCGTTGGAATTCATAATGTACAGGTGGTATCCGCCGTCCCTGTTTGAAGCAAACGCTATATACCTGCCGTCAGGAGACCAACAGGGGTCCTCGTTATCCCGGCTGTCACAGGTTAGCCTTCTCTGATCAGTGCCGTCCGGATTAATGGTGTAGATATCAAAATGGCCATCATTCATGCCGGTAAAGGCTATCTTGTTTAACTTCGACCAGTTTGGAGATGTACAATATTTAAGATCAAAAGTCAACCTCTGTTCGCTCCCGGTATCGAGGTCTTTTACATAGATCTGGGGGTTCCCGGATCTGTTGGAAACAAAGGCCATTTTGGCGCCATCGGGTGAGAATGAAGGCGTAACATCTATTCCCCAGTGGTTGGTATGGCGTTCTATTATCTTTCCGCCAAGGTCAATGGTGTATATATCAGGGCTCTCCTGATGGCTGAGCGTTAAAGCAAGCCTCTTACCGTCGGATGACCAGCACGCCCCGATGTTCAGGCCGATCCTTTCCGATATCCTCCCGACCTTGCCGGATGACATATCATATAGGTAAAGCATGGGGCCGCCGTCTCTATATGAGTTAAACGCGATATGGCCTCCGAGGGGAGACCACCTGGGCAGCATGGCGATACTGTCGTCGGAGGTAATCTGCTGGACATTACCACCGTCAAAATCGCACAGATAGATCTCCTTATGTCCCGTGGAATCATTTACAAAGGCGAACCTGGTAAGGAACAATCCATCGTATCCTGTAATGGCGAAGACAATCTCGTTTCCGATCCTGTGCATAAGCCTCCTGTAATCCCCTATCTTGCCCAGGTATCTCTTGGCCATAATCTGAGCGCCATAGTAAGGGTCGTATAACCTTACATTCACTTCCAGGTACCCGCCGATACAGGTGTAGCCGCCCTTTAAGAGGAGTTCCGCGCCGATGATCGACCAATTCTTGAAATGTATATTGTCAGAGGTTAAAAGCGGGCCGTCTCTATCTATGAAGGCCTTTTTGTCCATGGGAATGAAATAGCCGCTTAGATCGAGATCGTAAGAAATGACCTTGGCAAGGGCCGAAGCCAGCTCAGGGGACTCTCCTGAACCGGAAAAGTTCTTAAAATCAGGGATGGCGATCTTGATCTTCTGGATCGAGGGGGCGTTTATGTCTATGAATATCCTCCCGGATACTTCGGCGAGCGGAAACAGGGTGAATACCAGTAGGACCATGGACAAAAGATTAAAATGATATCTATTCCAGGTCTTCAAGATTAAAGTTGATCTCGATCTCTTCATGGCTCTTTGCGTATCCTTCGGGAAGGGGAGGCAGTGGGTCCGATTTTTGGATCGCCTTCAATACTGATTGATCGAAGACCGCGTCCCCGGAGCGTCGTTTGAACTGGTATTCCATTATAGTGCCATCATCTTTTACCTTCAAAAGCACCACGGCCCGTAACCCTTTAAGGTCCTGGATGGCAACAGGATATGACCAGTTGCCGTATATCCGGCCTTCAACCTCCATCTGGTATATCCTGATGGCTATGCCTGCGGGAACCCCGACTCCTGTGCCGGACTGCGCGCCGCTATCGACCTCAGACATCTTCCTCAGTTCGGAGATGGCCTTTTCAAAATGGTCGCTACGCTTAGCACCTACGTCCTTTTGTATCTTTGATATGGCATTATCGATAAGTTGAGAAGAAGAGACCTTTGGTTTTTCCGGCTGAGTCTCTGCCTTGCTAACGGTCTTTTTGGCGACTACAAGGGGCGTTTCTTTCACCTCGGGGGGACTGATTCGCCTGGCCTGCCCGCCTCTATCCGTAGAGGAGGTCTCCTCTTTTCCATCGGCAACCGTCCTGATTCCCCCTTTGTCTCCCGCTCCCATGGAGGGGGGCATATCGACAAGATTGACCTCATACACCGTCTCTCCCACCTGGCGCCAGGCGCTCGGATATTCAGGCGCAAAAAGCATTATGCAAAAGAAGATAATGTGCACGCATACCGACAGTGTGACCATCGAAGGCCATCTAATCTCCGGCAAGGCATCCGGATTTCGCGCAACCATTGTAGCCGTCATAATCCTATAAATTTGCAGTAGTTAATTGGGACACAAAACAGAGAGTTTTCATCTAATCGGTCGGTTCTGTGATCATGCCCAGTTTTTGTATACCTGCCCTTTTGGCGGCCGCGACAACCTTTATTACAAATCCGTATGACAGGTCTTTATCGGCCCTGAGAAGCACCTCTTTGTCTGACCTGTATTCGGAGATGGTTTTTAGCTTGGCCTCCAGATCCTCAAGCTTGATAATGTATTTCTCAAGGGTAATCTCGCCCTTTTCGTTCACTGTCAATATGAGGGGATCTTCAGGGGCCTTAATCTCTTTTGTGGTGGTGCGGGGCAGGTTTACCTCCACTCCTTGGATCATCAGCGGGGCTGTCACCATGAAGATTATCAGCAGTACAAGCATCACATCCACAAAAGGGGTGACATTTATGTCCGACATGAATCTATTTTGATTTTGATTGCTGTTCATAATCGGGATACCGATGTTTTATTGATCGTCATAAATCCTTTCCGGGTCTCGTGCCTATCTTTATAGTTTGCCTTACCACCAGAGATATGAAGTCCGCGGCAAACGCGTCCATTTCAGATCTTAGCTGGGACGCCTTGTTACCGAAATAATTGAAGGCGACAACGGCCGGGATGGCAGCCGCGAGACCCGCGGCGGTTGCGATGAGGGCCTCGGAGATCCCGGGGGCCACGACCGCCAGGCTCGCGGAGGCCCTTAGCCCTATTCCCCTGAAGGCTTCCATTATCCCCCATACCGTCCCGAAGAGCCCTATAAAGGGGGCGGTGTTCCCTGTTGTGGCCAGGAAGGATAGCGCCTTATCCAGCCTGCCGCCCTCCTGAATGGTTGTCCTTTTCAATGTCCTTTCGACAGAATCGGTAATCTCGTACCTGATCTGTTCGTGATCAAAAGAAGCGGCGTCGGCCTTTATCTTTCCTAAACGGATTACCTCCGAATAACCTTGTTTGAAGAGCTGCGCCAGCGGGCTAAATATCAGCTCATCACACTCTTTATAGAGCCCCCTTAAGTCCGAGCTGCCCCAGAAGAGATCCAGAAAATATGCCGTCTCCTGTTGAGCTTTTCGGAAAAATCTCCACTTCGCGAATATAATGGCCCAGGAGACAATGGAAAAGATTATCAGAATCAAGAGCACTATCTTGACGACCAGGCTGGCGTTAAAAAACATCTGAATAATATCATTTCCGAAGGCCATGTCAGCGGAAACAGATACTGTAGTGGAAATTATGGGAACAATCGATGTCATTGCCATATTGACTAACCCCTTATCAGTGATAACCTGACACAAATGGACCTTCTTTTATACCGGAAAATCAAAATAACTGAACTTATTGTTGTCGTCAAGGCAATTCAGCCTTCCCTGATTCACCATCTAGGCATGATTCCTGTTTGGATAAGTAGACAAAAAGGGCCATTGTTCTTATAGGTGATGAGGCGATTAGATAGTGAATCCTATAACTCTAAGGGGCTTTACATGGGAGATTCTGTGTAATATATTTAATATTTAAGGATTTTGTAATCGGAATGAAGGGCTTGATGGCCCCCGGTCCGGAGGATCGGGATTTCTATATTGGCTGTATCAATCGGATAGGCATAGAGGATTATATAGTTGAGTAAGATCACGCGAGTTATATCATGGGGTCTGGCGGCCGCATCCATCCTGTTGGTCGTTATCGCGGCAATATTGTGGTATCTCTGGTCCAGCAACCTTCCCTACATAGGTTCATTAAGGGAATATAACCCTCCTATTATTACGGAGTTATATAGCGATGACGGCCAGGTGATCGGGAGGTTTTGGAGAGAAAAGAGGATAGTCGTCTCCCTGGACCAGGTCTCGGAGCACTTGATAAACGCCTTTGTGGCAGCGGAAGATGGCGGATTTTTCGAGCATAAGGGGGTTGATTTTCTTGGTATTTGCAGGGCCTTTATTAAAAACCAGCTGGCCGGAGAGAGAAGACAGGGCGCCAGCACTATCACCCAGCAGGTTGCCAGGTTAATGCTCTTAAAAAGCATGGAAAAGATCTATAAGAGAAAGGCAAGAGAGGCCCTTCTCTCCATTCAGATTGAAAAGAACTTCTCAAAGGAAAGGATCCTTTTCCTGTATCTTAATGAGATATATCTCGGAAGCGGCGCTTATGGTGTTGAAGTGGCGGCACGGACCTATTTCGGCAAAAGTGCCTCGGATCTAAACCTCGCGGAATCAGCTATGCTGGCTGGTATTTACGCGGCCCCCAGCAGATACTCGCCTATCAATGATTTTGAGGCGGCCAAGATAAGGCAGAGATACGCCCTGAATCAGATGGTTGAAGAGGGCTTTATCACGGAAGCCCAAAAGGTTGAAGCATTGGAGACTCCCCTCGTTATAGGCGCGGAAGAAGAAAATACTTTTAAAAGGAGCCCCTATTTTTCGGAGCATATTCGCAGATACATTGAGAAACAGTACGGAAGGGATCTCTTATACGGGGGAGGGATAAAAGTATATACTACAATGAATCTGGGCATGCAGGAAAAGGCCCGTGAGGCATTGCAAAAAGGCCTTCTTGAACTGGATAAGAGGGAGGGATACAGGGGGCCCATCCGGAACCTTTCACCTGAAGAGATAGAGGCATTTACTGAGGAGGCAGAAAAGAAACTGAGCCTTGATCGCCCTGAGATTGGCTCGATTGTTCAGGGAGTCGTGGAGGAAGTGGATGATCAGGATAATCAGGCTACTGTTATTGTTGGCAGGGAACGGGGGCTGCTTGCCTTGTCTGAGATGGAATGGGCTAGAAGACCCGATCCAGATGTGGCCTATTATGATGCCACTGTCAAGGGTGTGGGGAAGGTTCTCAATCGGGGCGATGTAATTCTATGCCGGGTAATGGAGGAGACTGAACCCCCGTACAGCTGGTCGCTTTCCCTCGAACAGGAGCCTGTGGTCCAGGGCGCTGTTTTTGCGATTGAAGCGGGGACCGGCAGAGTCAAGGCCATGGTCGGAGGCAGGGATTTTGCGGTGAGTCAGTTCAACAGGGCGATACAGTCGAGACGTCAGCCGGGCTCGGCCTTCAAGCCTATCATTTACTCCGCCGCCCTTGACAGCGGGATGACCCCGGCGACGTTGATCCTTGACGCACCCTATGTATCCGCCATGGATCCGGAGGAGGTATGGAGACCTAAGAACTATTCGGATACCTTTTATGGTCCCACCCTTTTCCGCACCGCGCTTATCCTGTCCAGGAACGTTATAACAGTAAAGATATTAAAGTCTGTGGGCGTAAACAAGGTGATAGATTATGCCAGGAGAATGGGGATTGAATCCGAGCTTGCGCCCGATCTGTCCCTGGCCCTGGGGTCCTCCGGATTATCCCTGGAGGAGATAACCATGGCCTATTCGGTTTTTGCCAATGGAGGTGTGCTGGCCAAGCCTTATTTCATTGACAGAATAGAGGATCGGAGGGGCATGATACTGGAGGAGAATCAGCCGTCCTTTAAGGAAGCCATTCCTGCAGATACCGCATATGTAATGACGGATCTGCTCAAAGGTGTAATTAAGGAAGGGACAGGCTGGAGGGCAAGGGCGTTAAACAGGCCTGCGGCGGGAAAGACAGGAACCACCAATGACCTGCGGGACGCCTGGTTTATAGGGTATACCACCCGCCTGGTAACGGGTGTATGGGTGGGCTACGACGACCAAACTCCCATGGGAAAGGGAGAAACCGGTTCCCGGGCCGCGAGCCCCATATGGGTGGAGTTTATGTCCAGGGCCCTGGAGGGTACACCTGTAGAAGACTTTGTGGCCCCTGAAAGTGTGGTCTTTGTTAATATAGATGCCGAGAAGGGCCTTCTTGCCAGCCCCTATTCAGAAGAGACAGTGTTTCAGAGTTTCAAGGAAGGCACCGAGCCCAAAGAACACACGCCAAGACCGGGTGCCGCCAAATCAGGGCAATTCCCCCAGTTTGATATGGATTTTGAAGAGTAAGTGTATCTCGGTCAGATGTTTTGAATATAATTTTTCTTGCGAATATATTTGGTCCATTCGGTTAATAGGTGCGGAAAGGACTAATGTTAGACGAGGATTAAGGTGGGTCTATTCAGGTTTTATGTTCGTTGGGGGAACGAACCCTACAAAACCACCATCCTAAGCCGTAGGGCCTGTTCGGGGAACAGGCCTGTACGACCTTCCCCTTTCAGGGGAGGGAAATTCCAACGCGCGATCAATCGCGCCCATAAAATAGCCTATGAGCTATGAGCTATCAGCTGTGAGCTAAGTTGTGCCATGGGCCGTATAGCGCAAGATATTTAGATATCATTAATTAGCGTGCTCATTGACCGGATGAACCAGATTTTTACGTTCAGGCGCACATGCTCTATAATCCTAGTTCATCGGCGATACCCTGCATTGCGGTCAGACAGAGCGTCGAGAATTCGTCTATGTCCATTCCCAGCTTTTCACATTCCATTATAATATCCCTGTCCACTCCCGCGGCAAAGGCCTTCTCCTTCATCCTTTTTTTTATGGACTTAGGTTTGACACTCTTGATCTTCTTATCGGGGTATACAAGGGTGGTAGCAATGATCAAACCGGTTATGGTCTCTCCGGCTGCCAGCGCATGTTCAAACAGTTCCGAGCGTTTTTCTCCGTGGGCCTTTTCGTTATGGAGTCTTATTGCCCTTATTATTTCTGCGTCTACCCCTTTTTCCCGCAGAATCTTTTCGGTTTCGGCCGTGTGCCTGGTGAGGTCCGAATCCACCATCTCCACATCCAGATCATGAAGCAGACCAGCCAGGCCCCATTTTTCCTTGTCTTGTCCGAGCCTTTCCGCTAGGGCCCTCATGACAGCTTCTGAGGCAAGGCAATGTTTTATGAGATTGGGGTTTTGAATATGTTCTTTTACCAGTGACAGTGCCTCTTCTCTGGTTATGCCGTAGTCCATAGAAATCCTCCACTTAGCAAGGGGGACGCCCTTAACTTATTAATTTTAACTCTTCCGTTTTTACTATATCAGCTCCTCTTGCAACAGACTTGCCTACTGCAACAGTTGAAATATTCAATCTGAGCGCCATGGAAGTCATAGTTTTACCTAGTTCGCGTACTGCCCAGTAACACAATAAACTCCGTGCCCGCACAATATCCTTATACTTCCCTTCATGCCAGACATCTTCTTCAGGCATTTCCATTATAGCTGCCACTCTTTTTGCGATAAAACCAACGTCCACTCCAGCGGCTTTTAAATTATACTTTTCTTTGATGGATTCTTCTGCCTTGGACAGGACTTCCGAAACAAAATCACTATCTCCCAAAATACGCTCATCGCTCTTCATGTGTACCTTTGATTCCTTTAACTCTTTTACAGTTTGCCAACCACCCATACTTCGTATCAAACCGCCCCCTATAAGATCATCCCTGCGGCCATCGTCTATTCCTTTGGCAACGAACTCCCTGTATTTGCGTTTTGCTATTCCCTTCCTTTTTGCGAAATACCTCAAGATTTCATCGCATTCCTGCCAGGGTCGTTCCTTTTTACCCATAATAACGCTGTGACCCGAAAAAGGGTATTTATCAAGTTGATTGAGATTATCAACCAGTTTTGCCCTTAATGGATTTAAATGTATGTATCTTATCAGTTCGAGAAGATAGGTGTCTTCTTGGCACAATATCGATTTATAACGGTTTTGAAAGAGATAACCGTGCCTTTTATGTCTTCGGTTAAACCGGACAGCGTGTCCGGTAAGTATCCTCCTCATAACTGTCGCGATTGGAACCATACCGGTTCTTAAAAGAAGGTGAAAATGATTGGGTATCAATGACCATGCATAGCATGTGGTTTCTGTTTGTTCCAGAATTGATCCCAGGTTTTTAATAAAATCAAAGCGATCCTGATTATCCTGGAATATTTTTCCGCGTTCTATTCCACGTGCTATTATGTGGTGTAAAGCTCCCGGAGTGTCAATGCGTGATTGTCTGGGCATGGGAAATATAATAAAAAACAAAACGCCCTAAATCAAGTTAATAAGTTAAGGGCGTCCCGTTTTACATAAAGATTTGACCCTTTTCCGCTTCCTGGTATAATACTTAACCTTTGTCCAAAGCGGAATAAACGGAATGTCAATGCGAATCAGGTATATCAGGCTGTAATTCTTCATGATAGATTTACCGGAAATCGCGGAGTTCAATATATACCAAATGGATTATTATTCGGTTTAGTTGGTGATGCAAGGTTTGAACAATTATATATCGTCACTAAAAGGATGGATTGAGGACGGTTACGAGAATATATCCGTGACAGGCCTCGCGGAGACAGCCAGGCCCTATCTTCTTTCGGAGATACTTGTGGAGACCCAGAGACCCTGGCTTATCCTGCTCCCTACCGCCGGGGACGCTTCAAGATTCTTCAGGGGACTGGAATTCTTTTTGCCGGGGTCTTATCTGGCCGCAGAGGACCAAGAGCGAAGGCTCTATGATTTCCCTATATACGACATCTCTCCTTTGACCGGGCTGAGTCCCCATCGAGATATCATCAAACGGCGGATTCAGGCCCTTTATGCCCTGACATCGGGAAAGAATCCCATCATAGTAACCTCCGTGGAGGCGGTTCTCTTCAAGATCCTGCCAAAGGAATCGTTGATAAACGCACTGGAATATCTGGAGCCTGGTGAGGAGTTTTCCAGGGACGACCTTCTCAGGAAACTTGAAACAGGGGGATATCTGCGCACCTCTCTGGTAGAGGAGGTGGGGGATTATACTGTTCGGGGAGGGGTTATGGATATTTTCCCTCCCCTTTATTCACAGCCTGTCCGTCTGGAGTTCTGGGGTGACCGGCTTGAATCCATCCGGCATTTCGATCCCGTCAGCCAGAGGACCGTTGGATATCTAAAGGAGATGATCCTTCTGCCCTCGAGTGAAATAATAATGCATAGGCAGGGGATGGAAAGGGCCAGGTCCATGGGCAGGCTTCCGGAGCAGGGCATTGGAGGCAGGGGCTTCCCGGGGCAGGAGGCGTGGCTGAACCATTTCTATCATCACCTGGATAGTCTCTTTGATTACTTTTCATCCGGAGGCCTTGTCGCGTTGATTGATTTCCCGATGATAGAATCCGTGACGAGACGATTTTCCGAAAGGTTCCTGGCCGATGTTCAGAGGTATAGCCGCGAGGCGGAGGAGCGCGGGGTACCATTTCCTGAAACGAGAGGCATTCTCCTCTCCGGGGAGGAGTTATTATCTTTAATTGAAGGGTATCAGCGGATCGAGTTCAGGTCTCTGGATATTCAAGAGGGGGAAGGCGACAGCAGGTTACTCGAGCTTAAGGGAAGTTCTCTTATTGATGAAGATCTGGATATCCGCCTTGCCGGAAAGGGGAGGGTATCCATGGTGCCCCTCGCGGAAAGGATATCGGAACACATGAAACAGGGCATCAGGGTAATACTGATCTGCCGAACCGAACAACAGGCCGAACGCTTGAAGGAGATTCTATATAATTATGGCCTGGAAATCGACGAGATCGCGGATCAGTGGTACGGCCTTTCCAAGAGGAAGATGCCGGTGATCTGCCTGGGAAGGCTGCCCAAGGGCTTCTTCTGGCCGGAGGCGGGGATCTGCGTGATAAGCGAGGATGAGATATTCGGTCCAAAGATGGCCGGGGCCGGCAGGAGAAGGAAGAAAAGGGTGGAAGGCGGCCTGGACTGGGCCTCATTCAGCCAGCTTAATGCGGGAGACCTGGTTGTACACGAGGAGCACGGCATAGGCAGGTATCGCGGGCTTGTGAGGATGGATATAGAAAATAAGGTCAATGACTTTGCGGTTATAGAATATGCCGACAATGACAGGCTGTATACCCCCGCCGACAGAATAAGCATCCTGCAGAAATATGTGGGGGCTGATGAAAGGGAACCGAGACTTGATAGATTAGGGGGGAGATCATGGAATCTGACAAAGAAAAAGGCAAAAAAGGCCATAAGAGAGATCGCAAAACAGCTGGTGGAGACTTATGCCATAAGAAAATATCGCAAGGGCTTCGCGTTCTCAAGACCGGACAGCCAGTTCAGGGAGTTTGAGGCTACTTTCGAGCACGAAGAGACCCCGGACCAGATTAAGGCCATTGATGAGGTATTCTCCGACATGGAATCCGATGGCCCAATGGACAGGCTGGTATGCGGAGACGTGGGTTTCGGCAAGACCGAAGTAGCTGTTCGAGCCGCCTTCAAGGCGGTGATGGA
Source organism: uncultured Desulfobacteraceae bacterium (assembly GCA_964449025.1). Classification (GTDB taxonomy): domain Bacteria; phylum Desulfobacterota; class DSM-4660; order Desulfatiglandales; family HGW-15; genus CAYUYB01. Next base: position 848 of record CAYUYB010000058.1, on the reverse strand, counting down.
CGGCAAACAGGCCGCCGTCCTTGTGCCCACGACTGTCCTGGCGGAGCAGCACTATGAAACATTCGTGAAGAGGATGAAACCCTATCAGATCGAGGTCGCGGTGCTCAGCCGCTTCAGGTCCGCTGCGGAGCAAAAGAAGATTATTGCCAGGACAAGGTCAGGGGAGGTTAAGGTGCTTATAGGCACCCACAGGCTTCTGCAAAAGGACCTGGGATTCAAGGATCTGGGGATTTTGATTATTGACGAGGAGCACAGGTTTGGAGTCAGGCAGAAGGAGAGATTAAAAAGATACCGTGCGCTGGTGGATGTGCTGACCTTGACGGCCACACCCATTCCGAGAACCCTTCACCTGTCCCTGATGGGGGTAAGGGATCTGAGCATTATAGAAACGGCCCCTGAAGATAGGCTGGCTATACAGTCATATCTTTCACACTACGATGAAGGCACCATAAAGCAGGCCATTGAAATGGAATTGGAAAGAGGCGGGCAGGTCTTTTTTGTTCATAACAGGGTCAAGACCATCGACGATGTCGCCGAGAGATTAAAAGAACTTGTGCCTGGTGCAAGTTTTGCCGTGGCGCACGGCCAGATGAGAGGACGAGAACTGGAAGAGACAATGATCAGGTTTCTTCATAAAGAGGTAGATGTTCTCGTATCCACCACGATTATCGAATCCGGCCTTGACATCCCGTCCTGTAACACCATTATTATTAACGGAGTGGATCGCATGGGCCTATCACAGATATACCAGCTAAGGGGTAGGGTGGGAAGGTCTTCGGAAAACGCGTACGCGTATCTTCTACTATCAAAGGATTCCGGCTTGACTAGAGAAGCCGAAAAAAGACTTA